>JBGSXQ010000224.1:0-7426 GCA_041751315.1 Gaiellaceae bacterium
GTCTGGCTTCAGCCAGACCCCAGATCGTGCGCGTGGCCTGCGTTTCGCGAAGGGAGAGCGGCAACGAGGCCTCCAGCATCGCCACCGCTCTCCCGTCGCGCCCCAGAGCGGCCAGCTCGCGCCCCGGAGTCGGCGATCGCGTGGCGTCGACCATCTAGCGGTCTACCCTGGGTCTCGTGTTTGGAACGCTCCGGTTCCGTCTGACGGCCGTGTTCCTCGCGGTTGTGCTCGTCTTCGGGCTTGCCTCGATCGGCCTCGCAGTCAGGTTGTTCCAGGACGTCACGCGTCAGCAGTCGGTCGACGAGCTCCGTCGCGAGGCCTCCGGGATCGCTGCGCTATACGCCGAGTCAGCGCTGCGCTCGTCCGACGAGGGAGCCAAGGCGCCCGAGTTCGCTGCCGAGAAGCTCGAGCTCGCCACCGGTGACGAGCTCTACTACATCGGGGCGTCCCTGTTTCCCGGACAACGGTTCGGGCTCACCCGCCTTCCGCGGAGCGCTCTCGGCGACGTCGAGCTCGCCCGGGACGCACAGACCATCTTCGAATTCACGCCTCCGGGCGAATCGAGGCGGCTGCTCGCAGCGGCACAGCCCGTCCAGCTCGTTCAGGGAACCGAGCCCTTCGGCTGGCTCATCGTCGCCAAGCCCGAAGCCGAGCTGCGCGAGCAGTGGCTCACGCTCCTCCGCCGGCTCGCGCTCGCGCTTGCGGTAGGAGTCGCGCTCGCGGGCCTCCTCTTCTTCTGGCTGTCGCGCCAGCTGACCGAGCCGGTTCGCGCCCTTACGAGGGCGACCGAGGACGTGGCCGCAGGTCGGTACGACGTCGAGATCCCCGCTGCGCGCGGGCGGGACGAGATCGCACTACTGAACGAGCGCTTCCGCGGGATGGTCGGCCAGCTGGCGGAGGCCGAGAAGCTCAAGCGCTCGTTCCTCATGTCCGTCTCGCACGAGCTGCGAACGCCGCTGACCGCGATCCGCGGGCACGTAGAGGCGATTCGCGAGGGGATCGTCTCCGGCGATGAGCCGGTGCGTGCCTCGCTCGACATCGTCGCGGCGGAGACCGACCGTCTCGAGCGACTCGTCGGCGACGTTCTCGATCTCGCAAAGTTGCAAGCCCACCGATTCGCGGTTCGGCACGAGGAGGTCGACCTGCAGCGCGTCCTCGACCAGGCGTACGGTGCGTTCGCGGAGGAAGCGCGTCGCCGCGAGATCGACTACTCGCTGACGGGAGCGGATGCGGCGCCGGTGATCGTGTCGGACGGCGATCGAGTGCTGCAGGTGATCACGAACCTCCTCTCCAACGCGTTTCGATGGACGCCCGACGGCGGGAGCATCGAGCTGCGGCTCGCGGAGTCGAACGGCGCCGTCTCGGTCGACATTCTCGACACGGGCCCGGGCGTGCCGCCGTCCCAGCGCGCGCGGATCTTCGAGGCGTTCGTCTCCGAGGACGCCGAGGGGACGGGACTGGGCCTGCCCATCGCGAAGGAGCTGGCCGTCGCGCTCGGTGGCGGGATCGAGCTCGGCGCGAATGTCGGAGCGGGCAGCCGCTTCAGGCTCGTGCTGCCTGTCGTGCCCGCCCTGTAGGGAATCGGGCCGCTATGCGGCTGCGGCGTGCTCGAGCTCGCGGCTCGGCGTATCGCTCGTCGAAATCGTCTCGAACATGTCGTCGTCTGTTGGCGCGGAGCGCTCCAGGCGCTCGAGTCGCGCGTCGACGCCTCGCCATCCCGATGTGACGAGATCGACCAGCAACGCGAGATCGTCCACGCGTGCGTGTCGCTCGGCGAGGAGGTCACCCTCGAGTCTCTCGAGGCGGCGAATCGCCTGGTTCAGCAGGCCGCGGATCTCGGCGATGTGTCGTGCCACAGGGAGGACTTCGACGCGAAGCCCGTCCCGTACGGCGGCGCCAACGTGCTCGGGTATCGAGGCTTCGAGCTGCGCGGCGGTCGCCGCGAGCGCCTCGATCTGGCTTCGCGAGCGCTCGAGCGCGGATTCGATCGCAGCCGGCTCGGGGCGGCCCGCAGCGGCGTCCGCGATGCGCTGCTTCGCTCGCTCGAGTGCTAGGGCGTCCACGGATGCCGAGGCTACTCTCACCGCCGGATGGACACGGCGCTCCTCGACTACGACCTGCCGGGCGACCTGATCGCGCAGTCGCCGGTCGAGCCGCGCGATGCGTCACGGCTTCTCGTCTTCCGGCGTGAGGAGGGCTCGATCGAGCATCGAACGGTCGCCGACCTGCCCGAGCTCCTGAGCGGCGAGCTCGTCGTCGTCAACGACACGCGTGTCGTTCCCGCTCGCATGGAGCTGCGGCGCGAGTCGGGAGGCGCCGTCGAGATCCTCCTCCTCGAGCAGCTCACCGAGAACGGCCGCTGGGAGGCGCTCGCGCGGCCGTCGAGGCGACTGCGGCCGGGCGAATCGTTGGGCGCCGGCGCGGTGAGGCTCGTCGAGCCGCTCGGGGGTGGACGATGGGTCGTCTCTCTCGACGGCCCGCCGCGAGGTGCCGTTCCGCTGCCGCCGTACATCCACGAGCCGCTCGCCGATGCCGAGCGCTACCAGACGGTGTTCGCCAGAGTCGAGGGCTCCGCGGCGGCTCCGACGGCAGGGCTGCACCTCACGTCTGCCCTCGTGGCCGCGCTCGACCCCGTCGCGGTGACGCTGCATGTCGGGCTCGACACGTTCCGTCCCGTGACCGAGTCGAGCCTGGACGACCACGAGATCCACGGCGAGCGGTACGCGGTAGGCGAGTCGGTGTGGGAGCAGATTGCCGGCGCGGGACGTGTTCTCGCAGTCGGGACGACGACTGTGCGCGTCCTCGAGACCGTCGTTCGCTCGGGGGCGCTCGCTGGCCGGACGCGGCTCTTCGTCACGCCGGGGTTCTCGTTTCGACGAGTCGACGCGCTCCTGACGAACTTCCACCTGCCTCGATCGACGCTCCTCGCTCTCGTGATGGCGTTCGTCGGGATCGAGGAGACGCGGGCGATCTACCGCGAGGCGGTTGCGCAGAGGTACCGCTTCTACTCATTCGGCGACGCGATGGTGGTGCTCTGAGTGGGCGTCGACGTCACCATCGTGACGCGGTCTCGGCGCAGTCAATTCACACTCCCGTGCGCCACCCTCGCACGTCTCAGAGTTACGCTCGCAGCGGGTGGAGGCGCGGGGTGGCCCCGAGGGCGGCTCTTCCTCGAGCCGCGACGCCCGTGACATTTCGTCTCGTAGCCACCGACGGTGCTGCCCGCGCCGGCATCCTCACGACGGCGCACGGCGAGATCCGTACTCCGGCGTTCATGCCTGTCGGGACGAAGGGAACCGTGAAGGGGCTCCACCCCGACGAGATACGAGCCCTCGGCGCAGATGTGATCCTCGGGAACGCGTACCACCTCCACTTCCGCCCCGGCGAGCACCTCGTCGAGCAGCTCGGCGGCCTGCACGGCTTCTCCGGCTGGAGTGGGCCGATCCTCACCGACTCGGGTGGGTTCCAGGTGTTCTCCCTTCGCGACACGGTCACCGCGCTCGACGGAGGCGGAGTGACCTTTCGGTCGGTCTACGACGGCGCCGAGGGTCGCTTCACCCCCGAAGACGTCGCGGAGATCCAGCGCCGGCTCGGATCGGACATCGCCATGTGCCTGGACGTCTGCCTTCCCGGTGCGTCGGCCACGCGCGAGCTCGAGCGAGCCGTGGCGCTCACGACCGAGTGGGCGGAACGACAGATCGACGCCCCGCGTGCGCCAGGGCAGCTCCGCTTCGGGATCACGCAGGGCGGCGTCGATCGCGACTTGCGCGCTCGCTCGCTCGACGAGATCACGCGCCTGGCGTTCGACGGGTTCGCGCTGGGCGGGCTGGCCGTCGGCGAGTCGAAGGACGAGATGCTCGACTGCGTCGGATGGGCCGCGCCGCGCCTTCCGGCGGAGCGCCCCCGCTACTTCATGGGGATCGGCGATCCAGAAGGGATCCTCGAGGTCGTTGCGCGCGGGATCGACATGTTCGACTGCGTCCTGCCGACGCGAACTGCGCGCACCGGTTCGGCGCTCACATGGGAAGGGCGGCTCAACCTCCGAAACGCCTCGTATCGGACGGATCCACGCCCGCTCGACCCCGAGTGCGACTGCCCCGCGTGCACGCGCTTCTCGCGGGCGTATCTTCGTCATCTCGTCACGCAACGCGAGATGCTGGGCCCGCGCCTGCTGAGCCTGCATAATCTCCGGTTCGTACTCGACCTGACCGCGCGTGCGCGAGCGGCGATCGAGCGAGGCACGTTCTCGGCGTTTCGCGCCGAGGCCCTCGCCCGCCTCGCCGGCCCACCGGAGGAGGAACCGTGTCTTTCCTGATCATCATGGTGCTGATGCTGGGCGTGATGTACGTCCTCATGATCCGCCCGCAGCGTCAGCGACAGGCGCAGCAGCAGTCCATGATCGAGGGCGCGCAGGTCGGCGACGACGTGCTCACGACCGGCGGCATCTACGGGACGATCTCCGAGGCGGAGGGCGACGACATCGTCGTCGAGATCGCGAGCGACGTCACCGTGCACATGACCCGGCGGGGCATCGCAGCCGTGCTCCCTCCCGAGGCCGAAGACGAGCTCGAGGAGCTCGTCGAAGAGATCGACGAGGCCGATGAAGACGACGTTACGGACGGCGAAGAACCGGTTAGAAGCGCCGTGTCCGAAGGGTCGGCGGGAGACGACCGGAGCTAACCTGGGGCGCCGACCGTGAGCAGGCGCTACTCATACCTCGTCCTTGGGCTCCTTGCCGCCGCGCTCGTAGGCGTGGCGCTGCTGGCGATCCCTGGGTCGCCGCTGTACAAGGCGCCGACCCTCGGGCTCGACTTGCAGGGAGGGCTCGAGGTGACGTTGCAGGCCGTTCCGCCGCCGAATCGTGAGCTGACCGAGGACGACCTCGAGCGCTCCGTCGAGATCATGCGCAACCGCGTGGACAAGCTCGGCGTCTCGGAGCCGGAGATCCGAACGCAGGGTGACGACCAGATCGTGATCCAGCTTCCCGGCGTCAGCGATCCGGAGTCGGCTGCCGAGATCATCGGCACGACGGCACAGCTCGAGCTCTTCGATCTCGAGGACTCGCTCGTCGGGCCGTCGATCACGATTCGCGGCGAGCCGGTCGAGAATACCGCCCTGTACGGGCTCCTTGCGCAGGTGCAGTCTCGCGTGCAGGACGGCGAGTCGGACGCGTACTACATCGTGAATCCCACGACGCGGCGAGTCGTCGCCGGGCCGTTCGCCTCCGAGGCGGATGCCCTCAAGCGGTTCGATGGAGAGCTGCCCGCGGGGCGCAGGCTCTTCGCAGTCCCCGAGGGAATGGTCGTCGTGACGTGCGGCGAAGGCGCCGTCGTG
Organism: Gaiellaceae bacterium; assembly: GCA_041751315.1. Taxonomy (GTDB): domain Bacteria; phylum Actinomycetota; class Thermoleophilia; order Gaiellales; family Gaiellaceae; genus GMQP-bins7. The sequence continues at coordinate 5,335 of JBGSXQ010000224.1, forward strand.
TGCCCTGGCGGCCCGCAGGCCTCGGGAGTGGCTCCCGACCGCACGTATTACTACCTCTTCGAGTACAAGCCGCCGGATGTACCCGAGATGACGGGTGAGGACTTCGTCCTGTCGGGAACCCGCGCCGACTTCGACACGAGCCCCGGCGCGGCCGGACGTCCGATCGTGACGATGGAGTTCACCGACTCCGGCTCGGACAAGTTCGAGGACATCACCCGAGGCCTCTGGGTGCGCGGCAAGCTCCGCAACGCACCGCAGCACTTCGCCATCGTCCTCGACCGCGAGATCAAGACGTTCCCGCAGATCGACTACACGGATTCGAGCCTGTCGGGCGGAATCGGCGGCGGGCGCGCGCAGATCCAGGGCCTCGACTCCCTGCGGGAGGCGAAGGAGATCGCGCTCGTCCTCCAAACGGGTGCGCTTCCGGTCAAGTTCGAGACGCTCGACCGCACGGACATCTCGGCCACGCTGGGCAAGGACTCGCTCGCCGAAGCGTGGAAGGCCGCGATCGGCGGGCTGATCCTCGTGGCGATCTTCCTGCTGATCTTCTACCGCTTCCTCGGCGTCGTCGCCGTGACCGGGCTCGCGATCTACGCCGCCTTCCTGTACGCGACGATCCTCATCTTCAACGTCACTCTGACACTTCCCGGGTTCGCGGGGCTCGTGCTGACGTTCGGGGTCGCGGCCGACGCGAACATCGTCATCTTCGAGCGCATCAAGGAGGAAGCGCGAGCCGGCAGGTCGATGCGTGCGGCGATCGCACAGGGATACAAGAAGGGCTTCGCGACGATCATCGACGCGAACGTGGTGACGGCGATCACCGCGATGGTGCTCTTCACCGTGGCAACTGCCAGCGTGCGCGGATTCGCGCTCATGCTCCTCCTCGGCACGCTGCTCTCGCTGCTCACGGCGGTGCTCGCCACACGCGCGATCCTGGCGCTGCTCGGCGGGTTCGGCTGGCTCGAGAACCCGCGCGTGATGGGGACGACGGGAGAGGGCCTGCCGAAGTGGCTCCGCTGGGACTACATCGGCAAGCGGCGGATCTGGTTCGCGTTCTCGGGCGCGCTCATGGTGCTCGCGATCGCCGCCATCGGCATCTTCAACCTGAACTTCGGCATCGACTTCCGCGGCGGCACGCAGCTCTCGTTCCGAACGTCGCAGCCCATCCTGCTCGAAGATGTGCGCAGCGAGGCTGCTGTGATTGGACAGGCTGACGCCGTCATCCAGGGCCGCGGCGCCTCGACCGACGGCAGGTACACGAACTTCCAGATACGCACGGAGTCGCTCACGACCGCCGAGCAGAACGAGCTGCAGGAAGGGCTCGCCGCCGCCGTCGAGGCGACGGCGTTCGGCGCGAAGAACGTCTCCGAGAGCTTCGGGCGCCAGATCGCCAACAACGCGCTCCTCGCGATTCTCGTGAGCCTGCTGCTGATGGTGGCCTACATCTCCTTCCGCTTCCAGTGGAAGTACTCGGTCGGCGTGCTCGCCGCGCTCGGACACGACCTCCTCATCGCCATCGGGATCTACGCGGTCACGGGGCGGGAGGTCTCCACGGCCACCGTCGCCGCGCTGCTCACCATCCTCGGCTACTCGATGTACGACACGATCATCATCTTCGACCGCATTCGCGAGAACGTCCCGCTCATGCGGCGCGCGTCGATGCGCGTGATCGGGAACGTGTCGCTGTGGGAGGTCATCCCGCGATCACTCGCGACGACGTTCATCACGCTGCTGCCGGTTGCTTCGCTGTACCTCCTCGGCGGCGACACGCTGAAGGACTTCGCGTTCGCGCTGCTGGTCGGCATCGGAGCCGGCTCGTACTCCTCGATCTTCCTGGCAGCGCCGCTCCTCGCCGTGCTCAAGGAGCGCGAGCCCGACTTCGCGCGTCGCCGCGACGACCTAGGCGCACTTGCGGGGGTCGCCTCGGTTGGTGGCACGCTCGCCGTCGAGGCCGAGGAGGTCGCCCAGGAAGAGGGCGTGACGGACGACGGTGACGGCGATGCGGCCGAGCCGGCTCGCCCCACGCCGGTCTCGACCCCCGTCGGCCCTGCCTCGACCAAGCGCGAGCGGCGCCGGCAGAGGCGGGCAACTC
>JBGSXQ010000225.1:0-4206 GCA_041751315.1 Gaiellaceae bacterium
GCGGTCTCGCCGCGCGGCAGCGACCGACCGGGGGGCGTTCGTCCGACCCACTCGCCGACGAGGTTCGTCCAGGAGCTGGGGATCGCCTTTCGCGCGAGCGCGCGCGACCGCCCGATCATGGACGCCTTCGTCATCCACCCGTACGGCGACAACTCGAGCCAGTCGCCCGCCACGGCGCACCCGCTGACGACGACCATAGGCATCGCCGACTACGGGAAGCTGGTTGCGCTCCTTGGCCAGGCGTTCGACGGGACGGCGCAGCGCGGTTCGGCGCTCCCGATCCTGTATGGCGAGTTCGGCGTCGAGTCGGACATCCCCGCAGCGAAGGCGTCGCTCTACACCGGGACCGAGCCGGCCGTGACGAGGCCCGTGAGCGAACCGACCCAGGCCGCGTACTACGCACAGGCACTGGCGCTCGCGTTCTGCCAGCCGACCGTCGAGGGCGTGCTCTTTTTCCTTTTACGTGACGAGCGCGCCCGGCCGGGCTGGCAGTCGGGCGTCCACTACGTCGACGGCACGCCGAAGTCGAGCAAGACACGGATTACGAGAGCGCTCGACCGCACGACGGGCGGCTCGATCAAACGCTGCCCGGGCGTCGAGCTCCCCGTCAAGGCGACGTACCTCCGCTTCGGCACCCGCTCGGCGGCGAAGCGCGGCGTGTTCCGCACGAGCTTTCGCTGCGATCTCGACTGCCGTTACTGGGTTCGTCTCGAGAACACGGCGACGCGTGCGACGAGGCTGCAGGCACGCGGCACGGCACCGGTGGGCGACCTCGTGCAGGCCGATCTCGGCTCGCGACGGCTGAAGCCCGGGACGTACCGCTACACGATCCGCCTCGTGCACCCGGTGAACCCGGCGGCGCCGACCACACGCCGGGGCCCGACCTTCGCGCTCCCCTAGAGGCTTGATGCAGGTTAGAGGTGCGTTCGGGGAGGGCCTCTAGTAGCGATGCTCGGTGCGCCACACGCGCACGATCACATAGGCGCACGCACCGAGGACGAGCACGAGCGCGAACGCGTCACGGGCCTCCGGGAGCCCGTACCCGATCGCCAGCCCGATCGCGACCACCGCAAGCGCAACGGCCGCGTAGAAGAGCTTCCGGCTCCAGTACGCCCAGGTCTCGAGGTCGCCGCGCCGCTCACGCCACACCATGAAGAGGAAGAACGCGATCGCGAGGAAGAACGCGATCCGGACGATTCCGCCGACGGTGGCCACGACGGGCTCGAGCGACAGCACGACGACGACGAGCGCGATCACCGCGACGATCCCGAGCCCGCGCGCCAGCGGCGGGATCCGATCCCAGAGAGCTCTCATGACCCCGACATGTAAGCGCGAACCGCGAGCGCGCCGGCGACGAGCGTCGTCACCGCGAACCAGAGAAGGCGCTTACGGCCGGCGCCCGGCGCGTAGAACCACGGCGTGAGAGCGAGAGCGAGCGCGAGCCCGCCGTACGTGTAGTGGAGCTTCTCGGGCGCGCGCCGGCCGTCCGACAGGAGGAGGAGGCCGACTGCCGCCTGCGCGATCAGCAGGGTCTGCGCGAGGACGAGCGCATGGGAGACGAACGCGCCGCCGCTCCCTGCCCGCCGATACGCGACGAATCCGAGGATCGCCGACCCGACGCACACGACGACGACCGCGACGCCGAGCGCGATGTGCAGCAACAGCATCGCCGGGCACCCTAACCGTCAGTGCACGTCGGATCGGGATGCAGGCGGCCTCGTCGGGTACATCACAACGAGCCTGTCGGATGTTTGCGGTCGAGCCGAGAACTGCCTACTTCCGCCTCATGCGCAACTCAAGATCCCCGGAGAGGGACGCGACGAGGACAAGGCGGGCGTGCGGATCGACGTCAGAGGAGTGAGAAGGCCGCCGGTCCCGGCGGCCTTCTCGTTCGAGCCGATCAGCGGTGCCCTGCTGGGCGAGGCCCTACGGCCGATGGTGGCAGACCCACAGGTCTGGGGCCGGGCTCCACCAGGTTCCGTCCGGATCGGCATCCGGATCGTGCGGGCACGGGCGCCCGTCCGACTTCGGGTCGGTGCTGACACCCTCCTGCGGCCACCGCTCGTCCGGAGAGAACACCAAGATCACGCCGGTGTTCCCCTTCGACTTGATGTTGATGCAGTGCTCCGGAGGCAGGCCCGCCTCTTCCTCGCATGCCCACGTGTTGTCGTTGTTGTCCTTCGGCTCCTTCGGAGGCGTTCCGTAGAGCGGCCCTCCGACTACGGGCGGCGGTCTCTCGAGACCGGGACGGCGGTGTAGCGCGCGCCGCGCCACGCAACGGCCGCAGAGCCGAGCCGGACGATCTCCACATCGCTGCAGCCGAGCGACTTCACGTAGTCGAGTAGGGCTTGCTGCGCGCTCGGCGCGGTCTTGACGGAGACGGCTCGCTTCCCCGAGCGAATCTCGTAGTCCGCAGTCACTACTGGGAGGACGCCATCCGACGCCCGAACTTGCTCGCTCCGCGTACGAGCTACGCCGCGGGACGGACGTTCCGCTCGAACTTGTGCCACGCCTTGTCGCCGCGCAGGTACCTCCACGAGCCCTTGAAGCGCGCCCATGCGATGATCGGGCGGTAGAGCACGAGGTCGAACGGCGCCCAGAACAGCAGCCGCGCGAGCTCGCGCCTGCGATAGAGGCGCGATTGGAGGTCGTCGAGGAGGATGGCGCCGGCCGTGAGAGCCGCGCCCATGAACGCCATGGCCGCGAAGACGACCAGGAACACCTCGACGTCGAAGACCCCGAGAGCGACGGCGGCAACGAGCGAAGCGAGCCCGAGCAGCTCGATCGCCGGGGAGAGAACCTCCGACAGCACGTAGAACGGGGCGCCGACCATTCCCACGGATCCGTAGCGCGGCTTGAACCACATGCGGCGATAGTGGATGACGGTCTCGTTGATCACACGCTGCCAGCGCTCGCGTTGAGCCACGAGCTTCGGGATGTCTTCGGGTCCCTCGGTCACGCCCACGCTGTCCGGCAGGCAGCGGATCTCGTAGTCGCGGCCTTCGCGCCGGTAGCGCTCGTGGATGCGGAACGTGAGCTCGATGTCCTCGCACGTGAACGACGTCGAGTAGCCGCCGACGTCCTCGAGCACGTCCCTCCGCCAGATCTGGAACCCGCCCGGCGAGCACAGCATGAACCCGAACCGCGACCACGCGAGACGGTTGTTGAGGAAGGCGCGTACGAAGTCCAGATGCTGGTAGAGGCCGAGCAGCCCACCGTCGACGCGGCGGGACCCGACAGGCGCGGCGAGAATCTTCTGCGGATCGCGGGCGGTCGTGATCTGGCTCGTCACGCCGACGATGCGCGCCGGGTCGTTGATCACCACGCGCATCGCGACGAGCAGCGCCTTCGGGTCGAAGACCGTGTCGGCGTCGACGCCGCAGACGTAGCGATACCGGGCGATGTTCAGCGCCGCGTTCCACGAATCGGCCTTGCCGCCGTTCTCCTTGTCCACGACGACGAGGTTGGGATGCTGCGCGCTGCGGTACACACCGCGGATTGGCTGCGTCGTGAGGATGCGCCGCGCGAACAGCTCGTAGGGCGCGAGGTCGAAGGCTTCCACCAACCGCTCCAGGGTGGCGTCGGACGAGCCGTCGTTGACGACGACGACCTCGAACTCCGGGAAGTCGAACGCGAGCAGCGAGCGCACGGTCGACTCGATCACGACCTCCTCGTCGTACGCGGCCACGATGACGCTCACGGGGATCGTGAAGCGTGAGGACTCCAGGGTCGCGAAGTCGTTGCTGGAGGCGTCGTGCTTGCGGACAGCGTTCTCGACGGCTCCGAGGACGAGGAACACTGCTGCGACCATGTTCACGAGCAGGAGGTACGCGAAGCACGAGAGCACCACGACGATGAGGACAGTGGTCATGCCGCGCGCACCGCTTCGGCCTCGATCGCTTCCACTCTGCGCGCCTCGGCGGCTTCGCGATAGCGCTCGCCGCCCGCGGCGTAGATGCGCTCGAGAAGTGCGCTTCCGGGATGGTCGGCGGCCAGGAAGTCGACGAACCCGTTGTCCTGCAGCACCTCTGCCGCCCCGTTTCGCGCGAACGGGTCATCGTGGCCCAGAAGCGAGAGCAGGGCGGGTACGGCCTCGGCGCCCATGCCTCCGAGCGCATCCTTGGCCGCGATTCGCACCCACCAGCGCTCGTCGGCGAGAAGCATCGCGATCGTCGGTGCAGCTTCCGCCCCGACGACGTGGCCGGC
>JBGSXQ010000226.1:0-3354 GCA_041751315.1 Gaiellaceae bacterium
GAGGTAGCCGAGCCGCCACTCGGCGCGCTCACCCGCCCGTCGCCGTATGTCATCGAGTGGGACGCGCGGGTCACCCACGACGAGGAGCCGCGCGTCCGCGACCTCGAGCACTGCCTCGACCGCGTCCTCCGTGCCCTTGTAGGGACGGATGAGCCCGAGGCACAGCGCCGTGCGGCCGTCGTCGCGACGATCGACCTCAGAGCGGAACACCGGGTGGCCGATCACCCGCACCTTCGCCTCGGGAAGCCCGAAGTCGACGAGCTGACCGCGCCCTCGCTCCGAGTGGACGACGACGCGCTCGAACCGGCCGAACAGGACGCGCCACATCGTCTTCTTCGAAGCTGTCCTGCGCGGAACGATGTCGTGCGCAGTGAAGACCGCCGGACTGCGCGGCCGGAACATCCAGCGGTCGATCTCGGGGACGCCGAACCACTGGAGATGAAGGACGTCCGGCTCGAGTGACGCGAAGCGCGCCATTCCGAGCGGGTGCTCGACGGCTTTCGCTGCGAGTCGCACGCGATTCCCGCCCAACCGCGACGACACGGGATAGAACCACTCGCGCGCCGCGTAGCCCTCCGGCTCCGCCACCGTCCCGAACCGAAACCGCGACGTGACGAGCTCGACGTCCGCTCCTGCTCTGGCGAGGGCCGCGGCGAGCGAGCGGTCGTACGGCGGCGTGTACGCGGGCGGATCGGCGATGACGACGCGCATGGGCGGAGAACGTTAGACGCGCTGTCGGCAGAATCCCGCACGTGACGTACGAGGAGGCCCGCGCGCAGTTCCCGGTGCTCGAGCGCTTCGCGTACCTCCAGGCGGGAAGCGTTGGCCCCCTGGCACGCGGGACGATCGAGGCGATGCGGGGCATGGAGGAGCGCGGCCTGCGTGAAGGACGAGGATCGTTCGCCGGGTTCGTGCGCCTGCTCGAGGAGCGCGAGGAGCTTCGCGCCGAGATCGCCCGGCTCGTAGGCGTGGCCACCGAGCACCTCTCGCTCACGGCGTCGACGACCGACGGCTGCAACATCGTGCTCGCCGGGCTCGAGCTCGGGCAAGGCGATGAGGTGATCACCACGACGGACGAGCACTTCGGCCTCCTCGGCCCACTGCACACGTCCGGCGCCAGGGTCGTCGTCGTCGAGGCCACCGCAGGGCACATCGTTGCGGCGGTAACGCCGCAGACGCGGCTGATCGCCATCTCGCACGTTCTCTGGACGACCGGAGCTGTCCTGCCGGTTCACGATCTCCGCCGCGAGACGGGCGTTCCGATCCTCGTCGACGGCGCACAGTCGGTCGGTGTCATTCCTGTGGACGCAACCGGAATCGACTTCTACACCGTCTCCGGCCAGAAGTGGCTGTGCGGGCCCGAGGGCACCGGAGCACTCGTCGTCACCGACCCGAACGCGCTGCGGATCGCGCGGCCGGGCTACCTGTCCCAGGACGGCTACGAGCGGGACGGCGAGTTCACGCCGAAGGAGGGCGCAGCTCGGTTCGATCCGAATGTGACGCCGAGTGCAGCAACCGCCGGGCTGCGTGCTGCGATCGCCTCGAGACCGGAGTGGGGGGACGACCGCGCGGCCGAGATGGCCGAGCTGTTCCGCGGCGAGCTCACGGCAGCAGGGCTCGACGTGGTCGTCCCGGAGCACCGCGCGACGCTGGTCTCCTGGCGCGTAGCGGTGGACGACTCCGCGGACATCGTCGCCGGACTCGCCGACGCCGGCGTGATCGTTCGCGACCTTCCGGGACGAGGGCTCGTCCGAGCCTCGGTCGGCTGGTGGACGAACGAGAGCGATCTCGACCGCCTGCTGGCCGCCTTGTAAGGTCGCCGCATGTGCTTCGACCTCGACTCCGCCCCGCCGATCCCGCCGATCTCCGGCGCTGCCGTCTCGCACGACGACCTCGTGCTCGAGGCGGCCGACGCGAACAGCTTCGCCGCGTTCCTCGCGAAACCTGAGGATGCGAGCTCCATCGGTGTCGTGATCCTCCCGGACGTCCGTGGCCTCTACCGCTTCTACGAGGAGCTCGCGCTGCGCTTCGCGGAGAGGGGATACCCGGCGGTGGCGTTCGACTACTTCGGCCGGACGGCCGGCATCGAGAAGCGCGGTGACGAGTTCGAGTACATGCCGCACGTCGAGCAGACGACGCCTGCGGGTGTCCAGGCGGACCTGGCAGCGTGCGTCGCGCACCTGCGCGGTCAAGGCTGCGAGACGATCTTCACCGTGGGCTTCTGCTTCGGCGGCCGCCACTCCTGGCTCGCGGCGGCGTCTGGCCACGGTCTCTCCGGCGCAGTCGGCTTCTACGGCAGGCCCGGACCGGCAAACGACCGCTCCCCTGGCCCCATCCAGCGCGCCGGGGAGATGACCTGCCCGGTCCTAGCGCTGCAAGCCGGCGACGACCCCGCGATCCCGGCCGCGGAGTCGCGAGCCTTCGACGATGCGCTGAGCGAGGCCGGCGTCGAGCACGAGCTCGTGCTCTACGATGGCGCGCCGCACAGCTTCTTCGACCGCAAGCAGGAGGACTACGCTCACGCATCCGAGGACGCCTGGAGTCGCGTCCTGAGATTCCTCGAGCGCTACGCCTGAGGTGCGTCCGCGGTTCTGAGCCCGAGCTCGCCGGCGATCGGCTGCATTGCCGCAACGACGTTCGTTATGTGGTCATCGAGCGAGAGCTCCAGCAGCTCGGCGCCCGCGTACACCTCGTCGCGATGCACGCCTGCCGCGAACGACGGCTGCTTGAGCTTCTTCTTCACGGACTTCGGCTCGAGGCCGTCGAGGCCCGTCGGCCGGACGAGCCCGCAGGCGTGAACGAACCCCGACAGCTCGTCGCATGCGAAGAGCACCTTCTTCAGCTGCGTATCGCGTGGCATCGCGAGGTGCTCGGCATGGGAGAGGACGGCCTCGACGAGATCCTCCGGGTAGCCCTCTTCGCGGAGGATGGGCGCGCCGTCCTGTGGATGCTCGTCGAGCGTGGGGTGGATCTCGTAGTCGAAGTCGTGGAGGAGGGCCGTTGCGCGCCAGAGCTCCTCGTCCTCGCCATACAGCCGTGCGTAGAAGCCGACCGACGCCTCGACCGCGAGTGCGTGGCGCAGAAGCGCCCCGCTCTTCGTGTACTGCGTGAGCGTCTGCCACGCCTGCTCGCGGGTCGGCCGCATGGCGCAGTACGATAGCCGCCGCCGTTGGTCTCCCAGCCGCGTCAGAAGACCCTCGCCTCGTTCGGAACGTGGGCGTCGCCGATCTCCGCCGAGATGGTGGCGCAGGCTGGCGTCCGGCTGACGGCACCATGGATCGAGAACGGCATCGTGTGGTGGCTCGAGGGGCGCGCGGCCGAAGCGGGCCGCGTCGTGCTCGTTCGGCTGGAGCC
>JBGSXQ010000227.1:0-3671 GCA_041751315.1 Gaiellaceae bacterium
CGTAGCGCGTCAGCATGCGGCGGACAGCGCCGGCCCACAGGGCGGCCTCGTCGCCGCCGACGCCCTGGCGGATCTCGACGATGACGTCTTTCTCGTCCGCGGGATCGCGCTCGACGAGCGCGAGCGACAACTCGCTCTCGAGCCGCTCGATCTCGCCCTCGAGCTCGGCCGCCATGCCCGAGAGCTCGGCGTCGTCGCGCGCCGCTTCGAGATCTTCTCGCGCTTGCCGCCACTCGTCCGCGAGGCGCTTCGGGGTCTCGAGCTCCTTCAGACGCCGACCCGCGTCGGCAGCCTGACGGTGGTCGTTGTAGACCGCCGGGTCCGACATGCGCTCCTGTGCTTCCGCATAGGAGCGATCCAGCTCGTCGACGAGGCGCTCGATGGCCATCGCCGGAGGGTATCCGGCGGCTACACCAGCGAGGCTTCCAGCGTGATCTCGGGAACGGCGGCGAGAGCCTTCGAGACAGGGCAGTTCGCTCTCGCGTCGCTCGCAGCGTGCAGGAACGCCGGCTCCTCGATGCCGGGAACCGACGCGCGCAATGCGAGAGCGACCTTCGTGATCCCGGTTCCGGGCACGAACGTCACCGTGGAGTCGACGTCCAGCGTCTCGGCAGGCGTCCCGGCCTGCGCGAGCGCCTGCGAGAGCGCCATCGAGAAACACGCGGCGTGCGCGGCTGCGATGAGCTCCTCGGGGCTCGTCCGACCGTCCGAGTCCTCGGCACGCGATCCCCAGGTGACGTCGAGGGGGCCGAACGCCCCGCTCCCGACGCTCGTGATCGTTCCCGCGCCCTCCATCAGCGACCCTGACCAAGTGACGTGTGCGGTGCGATCGGCCATCAGGTTCCTCCCTCTTCGAGAACGGCATCGACGGTCACGGTCGCGCTCGCCCGGATGAGCGCCGAGAACGAACAACCCGCATCCGCCTCCGCCGCAGCCTGGGCAAACGACGCCGAATCGGCACCGGGCGCGACTCCGCGCGCGGTGAGCGCCGAATGGACGATCCGGTGCCCGCTTCCCTCGACCTCGTCCATCGTGATCGTGCAGTGGACATGCATGCGCTCCGGTGGCGTACCCATTCGAGCAAGCTCGCTACCGAGGGAGGTCACGAAGCACGTCGCATGCGCGGCGGCGAGGAGCTCCTCGGGGCTCGTCTTCCCGTCGACGACATGCAAGCGCGAGGCGATCGTCGCCGCGAGCTCGAACGACTGCGTGCTCACAGCGCGGACGACACCGGATCCCCGTGCCGTCGTCCCCTCCCAGGCGATGTCCGCCTCGCGGACGATCCGGGGCATCTAGGCCATCACCTCGACGCGCGAGTCGAGCCTCCGCTCCTCCGGCGTATCCGAAGCCTCCTTCTCGAGCACGCGCTGGAGCGCCTGGATGGACACTTCGACCTGGTCGTCGGAGGGCTCGCGCGTCGTCAGCCGCTGGAGCCAGAGACCGGGCGCGAGAAGCGTCATCAGCACGCGGTTGTCCTGATGCTTGCCCGCGTAGCGGATGAGCTCGTACGCGAGCCCTGCGATGACGGGCAGCAGCAGCACACGGCTCGTGATGAGCCAGTACCAGTCCGGTCGACCGACGAGAGCGAACACGAAGATCGCGATGACCATCACCCAGAGCAAAAACGCGGTTCCGCAACGCGGATGGATCAGACTGAACTTCTGCACGTTCTGCGGCGTGAGCTCGGCGCCGGCCTCGAGGGCGTTGATCGCCTTGTGCTCGGCCCCGTGGTACTGGAAGACGCGCCGCAGGTCGGGGAGCAGCGAGATCACGAGGATGTACGCGATGAAGACACCGACGCGGATCAGCCCCTCGACGATCACGAACAGCTCGGTGGACTCGACCGGCAGCCAGCTCGTCAGTAGGGCGGGCCCGATCTTGAACAGCATGAGCGCGAAGCCGATGGCGATGACGAACGAGAAGATGATCTGGCCGCGGCTGATCTGCGTCTGGATCTCGCCGTTCTCGTCACGCTCCTGTGACGCCACGTTGGCCGAGATCGCAAGCGCGCGAAAGCCGATCGCGAGGGACTCGCCTAGCGCGATGACGCCTCGGATCACGGGGAGCCGCCAGATCTTGCGACGCTGCATCGGCGAGGAGATGTCGCGGACGACCTCCGTGATCTCGCCCTCGGGCGTGCGGATCGCGACCGCCCATGAGGACGGGCTGCGCATCATCACGCCCTCGAGGACGGCCTGTCCGCCGTAGCTGGCCGCCATGCGGCGTTAGCCGTCTTCGCTGCCGCTGCGCGCGCCGGCCTTCTCGAGGCGGCGCTGGAAGCGCTCCACCCGACCACCGGTGTCCACGAGCTTCTGCTTGCCCGTGTAGAACGGATGGCACTCCGCGCAGATCTCGACGTGGAGCTCCTCTTTCGTCGACCGCGTCCAGAACTCGTTCCCGCACGAGCACGTCACGTGCGCGAAGACGTAGTCGGGGTGGATGTCGGTCTTCATCGGCGGGCCAGGATAGCAGCGGCCGTATGGGCTGCGACGTTCCCGCCCGAGACGATGCAGACGGTGCGGCCTTCATCGAACTTGCCCGCGAGAACCGCAGCGACCGCGGTCGCACCGGCCGGCTCGCAGGCGAGTTTCGCGCGCTCGTAGAGGAAGCGAAACCCGTCCTCGATCTGTGCCTCGCTGACGAGCACCACCTCGTCGACCCGCTCGCGGACGATCGCAAGCGTGTTGCGTCCGGCGTAGGGCGCATTCAGCCCGTCGGCGATCGACGTGGGTGTCACGTCGACCTGTGTGCCAGCTGCAAGCGCCGAGTGCATCGCGGTCGAGGTCTCCGGCTCTACACCGATGACACGCGCTTGCCCGTGCACGGCCGTCGCGACGCCGGAGATGAGGCCGCCGCCGCCGATCGGGACCAGAATCGTGTCGACGTCCGGGAGCTCTTCCAGGATCTCGAGCCCGACCGTCCCCTGGCCCGCGATCGTCCGCGGATCGTCGAACGGGTGGACGAGCGTGCGCCCCGTCTCCTCGAGCAGGATGTCGAGGCGCTCGAAGGCCTCGGACGGATCCGCCGCCTCGAGGTCGATCGTGGCTCCGTACCCGCGCGTGGCCGCGATCTTGGCCTCACTCGCACCCCGCCACATGACCAGGAGCGCATCGAGACCCTCTTCGGCAGCGCCCCACGCGACCGCCTGCGCATGATTCCCGGCCGAGATCGCGATGACGCCGCGCGCCTTCTCCGTGTCGGAGAGCGAGGCGAGGTTGGTGAGCACGCCGCGGGGCTTGAACGACCCCGTCCGCTGGAGGAGCTCTGCCTTGAGGTGCACGTCGGCGCCGAGCGTGCGGCACGAAAGGAGCGGCGTACGCAGGAGCCGCCCGCGGATGATCTCCGCCGCCCGCTCGACGTCGCTGCGCTCGACCATGTCCGCGATCGTAGTGACGCGCTGGTGTCAGACACGGTGTCAGACACCGGTCATGGCCGATACGGACAGGCCGGGGTCGGCGCGGGTTTCCGCGAGAATGCGCTTGATGGTTGATGCCGCGAGATCGCCGACTCCGGGGCGCGAGCTGGCCGCTCTGGGGCGCGACGGGAGAGCGGTCGCGATGCTGGAGGCCTCGGTGCCGCTCTCCCGTCGCGAAACGCAGGCCACGCGCACGATCTGGGGTCTGGCTGAAGCCAGACCCCAGTGCGCGAGGCCGAAGCGGCCCAGACACGCC
>JBGSXQ010000228.1:0-3847 GCA_041751315.1 Gaiellaceae bacterium
TCCTGCCGATCGGTGCTGGCACGCAGGTACGCGACGGCCTTGGTGGGGTCGGCGGGAGCGCGGCGCCGGCTCATCGCCGCGCCGCGTGGATCGGAAGTGCCTCGTGCGTCGCCATGTCGAGTCCTCCTCGGGACGTGCGCATGAACGCTCGTGTCGCGCGACGTAGCCACTCATTTCGGCCCCGGCGACGGCGCTGCCGCGAGCGACGACTTCGCCCCGGTCAGGGACGCGATGAGCGCGTCCGGAGCCTGGAAGCGGCCTCGTCGCAGCGCAAGCGGCAGCACGGCTTCCATGGCTTCGAGCTTCTCCGAGGGGTCCAGGCGGAGATACGTCTCCGTCGTGCGGATGTCCGCGTGGCCGAGCCAGAGGGCGACTTTGCGAACGTCCCGGGTCGCCTGGAGCATGACGACAGCGCAGCTGTGCCGGAGCTGGTGCGGCGAGACGCGTCGCCCCTTGAGAGCCGGGCATTTCGCGGACGCGAGCGCGACGTGCTTGGACAGCACGTACTCGAAGCCGTCTCGGGTCATCGCGCCGCCCCGGGCGTTGGCGAACAACTCAGGCACCCGGAGCTCGCCGCGGACGGCGAGCCATGCGCGCAGGTCGGAGGCCGTGCGCTTGATCAGCGGCAGAGACCGCTCCCGGCGTCCCTTGCCGTGGACGCGGACGCTCACCACCGGCTGGAGCGCGACATCGGCGAGGGTGAGACCGACGAGTTCCGACGCTCGCAGGCCCGCGGCGAAGCAGACGTGGAGCATCGCTCGATCGCGGATGCCCTGCCGCGTGTCGAGGGCCGGCGAGTCGAGGATCGCTCGGACCTCCTCCGCAGGGAGGTGCCGGACCAGTCGATTGTCATGGCGCTTGTACGGGATCGCGCGGATCTCGCCGACTTGGTTGAGCGCCGAGGGCACGCGGTACTCGACGAAGCGCATGAGCGCCTGGATCGCGGCGAGGCGGGCGTTGCACGTGGTGGCGCCATTGCCTCGCACGTCCTCGATGTGGGCGAGGAACGCGGTGACGAGCGTCGCGTCGATCTGCTCGAGGGAGAGCTGCGACGGGCGCAAACCCAGACGCTCGCTGGCGAAGGCGAAGAGGAGGCGCAGCCCATGAGCGTAGGTCTCGCACGTGTGTGGGCTCGCTCCCTGCTCGACGGGAAGGTGCTCGCGCATGAAGGACGTGACCAGAGGCGCGAGGGGCGTCACGACGCACCTCCTTCCATGAGCGTCTGGGCCGCGGATGCGATGTCGCAGAGGAGGTGCGGCGACGCCTCGAGGTACCAGTAGCTGCCGCACACGTCGGCATGCCCGAGATACGTGGCCAGGGCCGCGACGTGCCGCGCGACGGCGTCTCGGCGGGTCGAACACCGTTCGAGCGCGCGAGTTGCGAAGGTGTGGCGCAGATCATGGATGCGGGGTTGCCTCGCCTGGGACGCCCTTCGGATCCCGGCGGTGCGCAGGACGCCACGAAAGGTGTGGCGCACCGAGCCCGGCGTGAGCCGGCGATTTGCCGCCGACAGGAACAAGTGGTCGTCGGCGGCGGCGACGCGGCACCGCGCGTCGATGTAGCGCCGGAGGGCTGCGGCGGTCGTCGGGTGGATTGGAACGAAGCGGCTCTTGCCGTTCTTCGACCACCGGACGTGGAGGACGCCGTCGGCGCGCAGGTCCTTCACCCGCAGCTCGATCGCCTCCGAGATCCGCAGCCCGCATGCCGCGATGAGTCCGAAGAGCGTGGAGTACACGCGCGCACGCAGCGCGAAGCCGGGCCGCTTCAGCTCCGCAGCAGCGCGCAGGATCCTCGCGATCTCGTCGGGAGAGTAGATGTAGGGGAGAGGCCGGACCCGGCGGCAGCGGAAGGGCGTGCCAGCCGGCACCTCGTGGGCGGAATCCTCGGCGTGGACGAACCGCGCGAAGCGCGCCACGTCGCGGAACCGCACGTGGCGCACGAGCGCCGAGGACCCCTGCCCTGCCCAGGCGATCACCGTGGCGGTACGGACGTGGCTCTCGCGGCGTGCGGCCGCGAAGACCGCGTACGCCTTGAGGTTGTCCTCCACACCGCGGAGCCGAAAGCCGAGCGTGCGCCGGAGTGCGAGGTAGCGTTCGACGATGGATGTCAGCACGGGGACACCTCCGGCCAAGGCTGGGCGATCTCGGATAGAAGCGCGAAGTCCACCTTCGCGTAGTGAGCCGTGGTGCTGGGAGAGCGATGACGAAGGACCGCTCCGACAGCAGCGAGGGACGCCCCGCCGCGGAGCATGGCGGTCGCGGCCGAGTGTCGGAAGACGTGCGCGCCGTTCGAAGGCGCGTTGACTCCCGCGCGACGGAGCGCCATCCGCGCGACATGCCCGACGGCCGCTCGCGTGAGCGGCCGGATGGGCGCGTTCACCGTCGTGAACACGCGCGTCGAAGCCAGCGAGGGTCGCGCGCTCCGCAGGTACTCGAGGATCGCGTCTCCAACCGCTTGGGGAAGCGGGAGCCACTCCTGGCGCCTGCTCTTGCCCATGACCGAGAGTCGCCCGCGCTTCCAGTCGATGTCAGCGATCGAGAGCCCCGCCACGTCGCCCGCGCGGAGGCCGAGGCGGGCGAGGAGCAGGATCACCGCGCGATCCCGCACTTCGCACGGATCACGGCCCTTGCAGGCCACTATCACGCGCTCCAGATCCGCGGGCTCCATGAACCGCGGCGTATTCGGGCGTCTCGAACCGGCGAAGTCGGGGATCGCGTGCGCCATCCCGGCATCGCACCGCTTCGTTGCCACGAGGAACCGCAGGAACGCGCGCACGGCGCCAGCGACGCACATTGCCAGGGACAAGCCGTGGCCTCGAGCTCGATCAAGCACGAAGCCCCGCAGGGACTGGGCGCTGTATTGGGCCGGATCCTCTCCGAGAGACTCAATCAGCTCCGCCACCGTGCGGCCGTACTGCCCGACCGTCGATTGGGCGACGCCGCGGTTCCTGACGATCCACGCACCAAACTCCGCCAGGAGCGGGTAGGCGTCGAGTGCCGACGGAGTCGGCGGCGTCGGCACGACGCCCTGCTCGCGCAGAAAGCGCACGAACACCGATCCGGCCAAGATGGCCGAGTCGAGGGATCCATCTGCGTACCGGAGCTGCTTCCGCCGTTCGAGGTGCGCCCGGTACGCGGCGAGCCCACGGACAAAGTCCTCGGCGCCAAGACATGCGCCGCGCAGCCAGTCGCTCCAGCGAGCAAGCGACCGAAGAGAGGATGAGATAGTGATCGCACGGTGGCCGCTCGCGTGAAGCCAGTCCGCAAACGCATCGAGATGGGGCGCGGTCGGGCCTGCGCGCAACCTGCGGCGGGTCACAGGTGAGCCGAGATGATCGTCGAGCATGGGGACCTCCTTGGTTGTGGATGTGGATTTATGCGGAGTGCATCCCCTAGCCCCGCCTCGGCGCCCCCCCCTGTCAGGCCGCGTCGGCCCCGCGTCCGACCACCCGACTCCGCATAACTCCCAACTCCGCATAAGCGGCGAAGGCGTCCAGCAGCGTCCGCATGAGCGCGGCCTCGGGTCCATCCCCGTTACCCGTGCCGTCGGCTGTCTGGATGCGCGCACCCTTACGCTCGCAGAGCCGCTCGACCAGGGCTGCCGTCAGGACATCACGCGCCAGCCGATCCCGCTTTGCCACGACGAGCACCCCGGCGGCGTGGGTGGCGACTGACTCGATGGCCGCGAGGAGCCCCGGACGGTCCTCGAGGGCGGTGCCGCCCGACACTCCCAGGTCTTCGTGCCACGCGACGACCGTGACGCCGACGCCGGCCGCCCAGCGTTCGATGGCAGCGCGCTGGGCGTCGGGCGAGAGGTCCTGGCGCTCGGTCGAGCAGCGCAGGTAGGC
>JBGSXQ010000229.1:0-10918 GCA_041751315.1 Gaiellaceae bacterium
CGCGAGCGCTGCGCCGCAGGGACGCCGGCCTTGCGCTCGGCCGCATCCTCCGCCTCCAGTCGTGCGAGCACGGCCCGGACGCGCTCGTCCAGCATCAGTCGGGCACCTCGACGACAATTGAGCCGTCGTCGCGCGTCGACACCGGAAAGATCGAGACGGCCGCGAATGCCGGAAGGCTCATCGGGATCCCGCTCTCGAGATCGAACCGCGAGCCGTGCCGTGGGCAGACGACGACGCACGCCTCGGGGTCCCACTCGCCCTCGCAGAGCGGGCCGTCGTCATGCGAGCAGCGATCCTCGATCGCGTGGAGCTTCCCGGCGCAGTTGTAGACGCCGATCGTGCGGGCGCCTGCCTCGACGAGTCGCATCTCGCCCGGCCCCAGCGCGCCGACCTCGACCTCCGCCACTATTCCAGGACCAGATCGTTGCTCGACGTGCCCCACTCCTCGGGAAGCGGCGTCCCACGGGCCTTGTGCAGCGCCACTTTCAGGACACCGAGGCCGAGGATCGCGCACTTGAGGCGGACGGGTGTCAATGGAATACCGAGCTCGTCGAGCAGCTCGTCCTTGGGCATGGCTGCGACGTCCGAGGCCGTACGGCCCTTGACGAGATCGCTGAGCATCGACGTGGCCGCCTGGCTGATCGCGCAGCCGCGGCCGTCGAAGCCCACGTCCTCGATGACGTCGCCCTCGCCGAGGCGCACGGTCACCGTCACCTCGTCGCCGCAGAGCGGGTTCTGTCCCTCGGCGTGGGCGTCCCAGGGATCGAGAAGCCCGTGGTTACGGGGATTCTTGTAGTGGTCGAGAATGAGCTCTCGATAGAGCTGGTCGAACTCGCTCACGGCTATCCGAGGGAGGACTTCGCCTTGTGGAGGCCGTCGACGAGGCGGTCGACCTCCTCCTGGATGGAATAGAGGTAGAAGCTCGCGCGCACGGTCGCGCTCACTCCCAGCTTGACCATGAGCGGCTGCGTGCAGTGATGTCCGGCGCGCACCGCCACGCCCTCCCAGTCGAGCACCTGGGCGACGTCGTGCGGATGCACACCGTCGACGTTGAGCGAGACGATCCCCGCGCGACGCGACGGCGGGGGCCCGTAGGTCGTGATCCACGGCAACTCGTCGAAGCGGGCGAGCGCGTACTCGACGAGATCGTGCTCGTGCTGCGCAATCGCATCCAGGCCGGCGTCGAGCACGTAGTCGATCGCCGCGCCGAAGCCCACCGCCTCGGCGATGGCGGGCGTTCCGGCCTCGAACTTGTACGGAAGCTCGTTCCACGTCGTCCGCTCCATGGAGACCGAGCGGATCATCTCGCCTCCGAGGTTGAACGGCGCCATCGACTCGAGCAGCTCCTTTCGGCCCCAGAGCGCTCCGATTCCGCTCGGGCCGCACATCTTGTGCGACGAGATCGCGAGGAACTCGCAGTCGAGCGCCTGTACGTCGATGGGGCGGTGCGGGGCGGCCTGGGCAGCGTCGACCACCATGATCGCGCCTCGCTCATGCGCCCAGACGGCGAGGTCGTGCACCGGGTTCACGGTTCCGAGCGTGTTCGAGATCAGGTTGGACGCGACGACCTTGACGGTGCCTTCTCGCTCGAACTCGTCCAGCGCGTCGAGCTGGAGCTCGCCCGACTCGTCGATCGGGATTGCCCGGAACGCCGCCCCCGTCCGCCCTGCGACGTACTGCCACGGCACGAAGCTCGAGTGGTGCTCGAGGTCGGTGACGACGACGACGTCGCCCGGGCCGAGGTTGTGAACGCCCCATGCGTATGCGACGAGGTTGAGCGCTTCCGTCGCGCTTCGCGTGAAGATGACCTCGCGCTCCGAAGGGGCGTTGACGAAGCCGGCGACCTTCCCGCGGGCGGTCTCGTATCCGGTCGTCGCGCGCTCGGCGAGTCGGTAGACGCCGCGATGGACGTTCGCGTACGAATGTTCGTAGAAGTCGCGCATGGCGTCGAGCACCTGCCGCGGCTTCTGCGTGGACGCAGCCGAGTCGAGGAACGCGACCGGGCGTCCGTTGACGAGCTCGTCGAAGACGGCGAAGTCGGCCCGCAAGCGGTGCGCGTCGAGCTTCGTCTCGGGCGTGACGGCCACGGAGGCATCGTACCCCCGGGCCTCTCTCCTACCCGAGGTCGACCCGGCCGTTCGTCGCGGCCCGCTCCGTAGCGCGCCGCACGCGCTGCGCGGTGAGCACCGCGGTCGCAAGGAGGTCTTGTACGAGCTCCATGCGAACCCGCTCGGACGTCTCGCCGAGCAGCGCGAGCTTGTCCTCGGCCGGCAGCTCGACCTTGGCGGCGAGAGCGAATGAGAGCTGGTGGAGGTCGCCGCTCGGTGCCTCTACCTCGCTCCCGGTCAGCTCGCGCAGGAGCTCGAACAGACGCATTGCCTCCTCGACGACAGCCGCGTCGGTGCGATCCTCCTCGTCGAGAACGGGCGTTACGAGCCCGGTGCTGAACGATCGGCCGTCGGTCAGCTCCGTGAGCCGGAAGCGATCGCCGCCTTCGACCAGGACGTTGAGCCGGCCGTCCTCGAAGCGCGTGAGCACCTCCGTGACCCGCGCTCGCGTCCCGAGATCGCGCAGGCCGTCGTCGTCCGCATACACGAGGCCGAACTCACGATCGTGCTCGACGCACTCGCCGATCAGCTCCTTGTAGCGCTCCTCGAAGATGTGGAGCGGGAGCTGCTCGGTGGGAAGCAGGACGATCCCGAGCGGAAACAGGCCGAGCTCGGTCACGTTGCGCGGCGCAGCGTTGAGAACGCCCGAGGGGCTGTTCGACCCTCGTCCGCGACGTGCATTCCCTGCTCCTCCACCGCTGTCAGGAGGCGCGTTCGAGTTCGAGCGCGCACGAGTTGATGCAATACCGCAAGCCTGTCGGCACGGGGCCGTCGTCGAACACGTGCCCGAGATGACCACCGCAGCTCGCACACATCACCTCAGTGCGGGTCATGCCGTGACTCGTGTCCTGCTCGGTGACGACGGTGTCGAGCGAAGAAGGCTCGTAGAAGCTGGGCCAGCCGCTTCCGGACTCGAACTTCGTGTCCGAGCGAAAGAGCTCCGCACTGCAGCCCGCGCACCGGTAGATACCCGGCGCATGCTCGTCGACGAGGGCGCCCGTGAACGCGCGCTCGGTTCCCTTGCGGCGCAGGATCTCGTACTGCGCAGGCGTCAGGCGCTCGCGCCACTCGGCGTCCGTGAGCTCCACCTTGGACGTTGGCTCCACGCTGCGAGGGTACCGGCTCGGGCTCAGAGCACGACAAGCGAGAGCGCCACGAACTGCGCGACGGCCGCGGCCAACACGAGGAGGTGGAAGATCTCGTGGAAGCCGAACGTGCTCGGGAACGGGTTGGGCCAGGTAGTCGCGTAGGTGAGCGCGCCGAGCGTGTACAACCCGGCGCCGACGACGAGGAGCACCGCGACGGCGACGCCGAGCGACTGGAATATCTGCGGGAGCGCGATGACCCCGATCCAGCCGACGGCCAGGTACGCGATCGCCGAGACCCACCGCGGCGCGAGGATCCAGCAGAGCTCGATCGCCACGCCCAGCGCCGCGCCGCCCCAGACCGAGACGAGGATGACCGTCTGCAAGGCTCCCGTGAAGGCAAGAAGCGCGAACGGCGTGTAGCTCCCTGCGATGAAGACGAAGATCATGGCGTGGTCGAGCCGCCTGGCGCGGAGCCGTCCGGTTGCGCTGCGCCACGGGAAGCGGTGGTAGAGCGCGCTCACGCCGAGCATTGCGGCGAGGGCGACGGCGTACACCCAGACTGCGAAGCGCTCGCGGAACCCGTCCGCGAGAGCTACGAGCACGGCACCGGCCGCGACCGCGACGAAGAAGGCGTACTGGTGGAACACGCCGCGCAGGCGAGGCACGACTGCTGATTCCATCGCTGGATGATGCCGAATGAGCGCTTACGTCTGCGGGATCCGCGCCTCGAGTGCCGCCGCAAGCGCGTCGCGCACGGGCTCGAGCTCGACGCGGTCGAGCACGTCCTGGAAGAAGCCGCGGACGATGAGCCGTTCGGCCTCCGCGCGCGGGAGCCCGCGAGCCATGAGGTAGAAGAGCTGCTCGCGATCGACCTGGCCGAGCGTCGCGCCATGCGTGCAGCGCACGTCGTTGGCCATGATCTCGAGGCCGGGAATCGAGTCGGCGTGCGCGCTCTTGGAGAGGAGGAGATTTCGGTTCTCCTGGTACGCGTTCGTCTTCTGCGCGCCCTCTTCCACGCGGATCATCCCGCGCCACACCACTCGAGCCGTGTCACGCAGCGCTCCCTTGAAGGCGAAGTCCGACGTCGTCGACGGTGCGACATGCTCCTGGAAGGTGTCGTAGTCGAGGTGCTGCGTGCCGTCTGCAAAGTACGCGCCGGTCACGCGGGAGGTCGCACCCGGGCCGACGAGGTCGTTCTGGATGCGCACCTTCCCCTTCGCCGAGCCGAAGCCACCCGCGACCCAGTCGAGCTCGGCGTCGCGGTCGACACTCGCGTGGTGCGAGGCGAAGTGCCAGGTGCTCCGCGAGAGGTTCTGCACGGAGACGTACTCGACCTTCGCTGCCTGCTGCACGACGATCTCGACCGCGGCATTCGAATATGCCTCCAGATCCCGCGAGACGGACGCGTACTCCTCGATCAGCGTGAAGCGGCTCTGCGGCTCTGCGACCACGAGCAACCGCCAGAAGAGCGACCCCCCCGCGACCGAGTTCGCGATCCGCACGTACAGCGGCTTGTCGAGGACGACTCCTCGGGGCACGTGTACGAGAAGGCCGTGTGTCCACATCGCAGCGTTGTGCGCGGCGAACTTCTCGTCCCAGCCCACGAGCGAGTACAGGAGCTCGTGATCCTCGGGGAGCCTCTCGAATCGAAGCCCTTCGGGAGCCGAGACGATCTCGATGCCGGCTTCGCCAACGTGCACGACACCGGCCGCGTCGAGGTCGAGCATCGTCTGCGCAGTTGCGATCTCGGCCGCGCCGTTGGCAGACCACGCCTCCGGGTCGAAGTCCTCGAGGTCGGTGAAACGCCAATGCTCGTCCTTCGTCGTCGGAAGCGGGAGCGCCCTGTAGCGATCGAGAAGCTCAGACCGCATCACGGCGCTCCTTCGGCGCGTAACGGCGGTGGAGAATGAGGACGTTGCCGTCGGGATCCTTCACGAAGCCCATGTGGCAGACGTCCGTGTCCTCGATGCCCAGAACCGCCGCGCCCGCGGCACGAAGCTCGTCGACCGCAGCCTTCACGTCCGCGACCCGGAGGGCGATCCCGTTCTCGTTCGGGACGAAAGTCTCGCCGTCGTCCTCCGGCTTCCAGAAACCGAGCGTGACGTTCGGCGTCTCCACCTCGCCTTCCGAATACTCGCTCTCCGGGAACCCGAGGACGTCGCGGTAGAACGCTACCGCGCGCGCAATGTCGCGCGTCGGCACGGTCACGTAGTCGACTTGCTCGACCTGCATCAGGAGTCGTACCGTCGGTGGAGCATGAGCACGTTTCCGTCTGGATCCTTGAACGATGCCTGTCGGCAGACGCTCGTCTCGATCGTCTCGCCGTCGAAGTCGACACCCTTCGCCTCGAGCTCGGCTCGAGCGGCATCCACGTCAGCTACGCGGAGAGCCAGCCCGGCCGGCGAGGGCGCGAATGGCTGGCCGATGCTCGAAGGATCGAAGATGTCGAGCGTGACCTGACCGCATCGCAGCTCCATGTCTGACTCACCCTCGCTCTCGACCTCGAGGCCGATGACGTCCACGTAGAACTGCTTCGCTCGAGCGAGGTCTTGCGTGAGGAAGGAGGCGAAGTCGACGCGCTCGACATTCATCACGGAGTCGTCCCGTCCGGGTACGGCGCGTAGCGGCGGTGGAGCAGGATGCGGTTCCCGGCGGGATCGTTCAGGCCGGCGCCGCGACAAACGCCGGAGTCCCACATCTCAGCGACCTCGATACCCGCCGACTCGAGCTTCGCCTTCGCCTGCGCAACGTCGGCGACACGAAGCGTGATCGTCGACGGCGGCAGCGGCGCGAACTCGTAGTCGTGCGTATGCGGAGTCATGACCGCGAGCGTGACGTTGCCGACCTCGTACTCGACCCAGTCCCCGTCGGGCGAGTTCGGATTGCGCGCGAGGCCGAGCACCTCCCCGTAGAAGCGGTTGGCTGCCTCCATGTCCGTCACGGGCACCCTGATGAAGTCGACGCGCTCGACGTCGATCACTGCGCGTACCGCCGGTGCAGCATGAAGACGTTCCCGTCGGGATCCGAGAAGTGCGCCATGTGGCAGACGCCCGAGTCGAACGTCTCGCCGTAGAACTCGATCCCCTTGCTCCCGAGCTCCGATCGCGCCGCCTCGACGTCGACAACACGGAGTGCGATCGGAGCCGTATGCGGTCCGCGGAACTCCTGCCCGATGTTCGTCGGGTCCAAGAGGTACAGGAAGACGTTCTCGCCGAGCCGGAACTCCGGCCATTCGCCCTCGCCCGTCTGCTCGAGCCCGAGTGTGTCGCGATAGAAAGCCTGCGAACGCTCGAGATCCGTAACGGGCACCGAGACGAAGTCGGTGCGCTCCACGATCACCCGACGGAGCCCTCCATCTGCAGCTGGATCAAGCGGTTCATCTCGACGGCGTACTCGAGCGGGAGCTCCTTCGTGATCGGCTCGACGAAGCCCGACACGATCATCGCGCTCGCCTCGGCCTCGGAGAGCCCGCGACTCATGAGATAGAAGAGCTGCTCCTCGCCGATCTTCGAGACGGTCGCCTCGTGCCCGAGGTCGACATCCGACTCGTCGACCTGGATGTACGGGTACGTGTCCGATCGCGACTCGTCGTCGAGGATGAGCGCGTCGCAGACGACCTTCGACTTCGAGCCTACAGCACCCCTCGCGACCTGCAGCAGCCCGCGGTAACCGGCGCGGCCGCCGTCCTTCGAGATCGACTTCGACGTGATCACCGACGACGTGCGCGGGGCGACGTGGACGACCTTGCCACCGGCATCCTGATGCTGGCCCTTCCCGCCGACGGCGATCGAGAGCACCTCGCCGTGAGCGCGCTCGCCCATGAGCCAGATGGCGGGGTACTTCATCGTCACCTTCGAGCCGAGGTTGCCGTCGACCCACTCCATGGTTGCACCCTCGTGAGCGACGGCGCGCTTCGTGACGAGGTTGTAGACATTGTTCGACCAGTTCTGGATGGTGGTGTAGCGGCAGCGCCCGCCCTTCTTGACGACGATCTCGACGACGGCCGAGTGGAGCGAGTCCGAGGAGTAGATCGGCGCGGTACAACCCTCGACGTAGTGCACGTAGGCGTCCTCGTCGACGATGATCAGCGTGCGCTCGAACTGCCCCATGTTCTCCGCGTTGATGCGGAAGTAGGCCTGGAGCGGCATCTCGATATGTACTCCTGGCGGCACGTAGATGAACGAGCCGCCCGACCACACAGCAGAGTTCAGCGCGGCGAACTTGTTGTCGTTCTGCGGGATGATCGTGCCCAGGTACTGCTTGACGACGTCCTCGTGCTCGCGCAGACCCGAGTCCATGTCGAGGAAGAGCACGCCCTTCGCCTCGAGATCGGCCTGGAGCTTGTGGTACACGACCTCGGACTCGTACTGAGCGCCGACCCCGGCGAGGTACTTCTTCTCCGCCTCCGGGATCCCGAGCCTGTCCCACGTATCGAGGATCTCGGCCGGCAGGTCTTCCCACGAATCGGCCTGCTTCTCCGTGGGCTTGATGTAGTAGTAGATGTTCTCGAAGTCGATCCCGGAGAGGTCCGCGCCCCAGCTCGGCATGGGCCGCGCGAAGAAGTAGTCGAGGCTCTTGTGGCGGAACTTGCGCATCCAGTCGGGCTCCTGCTTGTGCTCCGAGATCGCCTCGACGACTTCGTGCGAGACGCCTCTCCCCGACTTGAAGAAGTAGTCCTTCGCAGCGTCGGGATTCGAGAAGCCGTACTTGTACTCGGAGCGAATTCCGCGAACGACGTCGGTCTCGTGCGTGCTGCTCATGCTGCACCTCCTCCGACCGCGGCCGGTGTGAACGCCTCGTAGCCCTCGGCCTCGAGCTGGTGTGCGAGCTCCGGGCCACCCTCGGCGACGATACGTCCGTCGACGAAGACGTGCACGAAGTCGGGCGTGATGTAGTCGAGGATCCGCTGGTAATGCGTGATGACGAGCGCGCCCATGTCGGGCCCGACAAGAGCGTTCACGCCGTTCGCGACGATCTTGAGGGCATCGATGTCGAGGCCTGAGTCGGTCTCGTCGAGGACTGCGATCTTCGGCTTCAGCATGGCCATCTGCAGGATCTCCACGCGCTTCTTCTCACCGCCGGAGAACCCGTCGTTGAGGTATCGCGATGCGAGCTCGCGCGGCACTCGCAAGTCCTCCATCGCAGCGAGCAGGTTCGTGCGGAACTCCGGGATCGGAACCGGGTCGTCCTCGCCGCCCGATGCCGCCTTGCGGTTCGCGTTGATCGCGCTGCGCAGGAAGCTCGTGACCGTGACGCCTGGGATCGCGTGCGGGTACTGGAACGCGAGGAAGAGGCCGCGCTGCGCGCGCTCGTCCGCCTCGAGCCCGGTGACGTCTTCGCCGTCGAAGAGGATCTGCCCCTCCGTGATCTCGTACGCGGGATGACCCATCAGCGCATAGGCGAGCGTGGACTTCCCGGAGCCGTTCGGCCCCATGATGGCGTGCTTCTGCCCGAGATCGACCTCGAGGTCGACACCCTTGACGATCTCGGTGCCGTCCTCGAGCGCGACGTGCAGATTTCTGATCTCGAGCTGAGCCATGCGAAAGAAGATGCCTCCTCGGAAGTGGTCGTAGCGCTATTCCTACCGCCCCATGGTAGCCGCGTCGCCCCGACCCGGGCACGTGGAGGGGATACGCGTTCGAATACTCCGCACCCGTTATCCCTGCGCACGCGGGTGGTAAGGTGCGTCCATGCCGTTCGGCATCTCCATCTGGGAGCTGATGATTCTGTTGATCGTCCTCCTGCTCATCTTCGGAGCCAAGCGGCTTCCCGAGATGGGTCGCTCGCTCGGGAAGGGCATGCGCGAGTTCAAGGACTCGGTCACCGGCGTCGAGGAGGCGGTGTCCATGGACACCAGGACTCCGACGCCGACGCGGGTCGAGCTTCCGTCCGCGACGTCTGCGCCCGACGCGCCAACCGGCGAGTCAGAGCCGCGGGTCGAGCGGGAAACCGTCAGCTAGAGGCTCCCCCGGATGCTTCGCGGGTGGCGCAGGTGGCTTCCACGCCGGCTCGACCACGGCGAGGAGGCGACGCTCGTCGAGCACCTCGAGGAGCTTCGTTCGCGCCTGATCATCGCTCTGCTCGTGATCGTGCCGATCTTCGTCGTCACGTTCGCGTTCCACGAGCACATCATGGAGTGGCTCACGGGGCCGCTCGCGGATGACAAGACGCTCGTGACGCTCGGCGTCACGGAGCCGTTCACGACCTCGGTGAAGGTGAGCCTGATCGCTGCGCTCGCTTTTGCGATGCCGATCATCCTCTGGCAGGCATGGGCGTTCTTCGCACCCGCCGTGCAGCCGCACTTCGAGCGCGTCGTCATCGTGCTGGTCGCGCTTGCGACATGCCTCTTCGCCGCCGGCGTCACCTTCATGTACTACATCGTGCTGCCGCGTGCGCTCGACTTCCTGACGTCGTACGACGCCGAGCTCTACGACATCCAGATCCGCGCGAGCTACTACTACACCTTCACGGCCATGACCCTGCTCGCTGGGGGTATCGCCTTTCTCCTGCCCATCTTCGTGCTCGGCCTCGTGCGCTTGCGCGTCCTCACGTCCGACCGCCTGCGCCAGAACCGGCGCATGGCGTTCGTCGTCTTGCTCGTGTTCGCGATCCTGCTGCCGACGGTCGACCCGGTGTCGCTCGCGTTCGAGGTGATCCCGCTCGTCCTGCTCTTCGAGCTCTCGATCTGGGCCTCCGTCCTCATGGAGAGACGGTGGAACCGGGGATGGGACGAGGACTACGCGGAAGGACTGCTCTGACGGTTCTCTCGGCTGACTGGGTGGTTCCCGTCGAGGGGCCCCCGATCAGGGACGGCGCAATCGAGATCGCCGACGACGGGACGATCGCGAGGACTGGCGAGAGGCGAGAGCTCGGTGACGGCGAGCACTACCCCGACGCGGTGATCCTGCCGGGCTTCGTGAACGCGCACACCCACGTCGAGTACGAGGTGTACGCGGGGTTCGGCGACGGTCTTCGTTTCGCCGACTGGATCGGCATGCACGTCCGGCGGAAGGCGCGTATCGACCTCGTGGAGATGGAGGCGATCGCCCGTCTCGGCGCCCTCAACTGCCTGCGCTCCGGGATCACGACCGTCGGCGACTGCAGCTTCAGCGGCGCGGCGGCGACAGCATGCTCCGACCTCGGGATGCGCGGGATCGTCTACCTGGAGGTCTTCGGCGTGGACGACGATCCGATCCGCGATCGGTTCGAGCCCATGCGCGCGCGCCTCGCCGGCGAGCTCTCCGCCGAGGTTCGCCTCGGGATCTCACCCCACGCGCCGTACACGTGCACGATCGACCTCTACCGTGCATGCACCGAGCTCGGCCTCCCGGTGGCAACGCACCTCGCGGAAAGCGACGACGAGACGGAGTTCCTGCTCACCGGGAAGGGCGGGTGGGAGTCGTTCGCCGAACTGCTCGTGCCGCCGCTCGGGCGGACGGGCATTCGAGCTCTGGCCGACGCAGGGCTCCTCGACTCGAACGTCATCGCGGCTCACTGCGTGAAGGCCGATGAGGAGGAGATCGCGCTTCTGGCCGAGCACGGCGTAGCGGTCGCCCATTGCCCGCGCTCGAACGGGATCCTGGGCTGTGGAGTCGCGCCGCTCGCGACCCTGCGCGAGGCCGGTATCCGCGTCTGCATCGCAACGGACAGCCCCGCCTCGACCCCGTCGTTCGACATGTTCGAGGAGATGCGCGCCGCAATCGTCGGCGCGCGTGCGCGCGA
>JBGSXQ010000230.1:0-5941 GCA_041751315.1 Gaiellaceae bacterium
CGCGGGCCGTCGCCGAGCGAGGGGCCGAGATCGTGGCTGCGACGGCGGCCGAGGCGATCGCCGAGCGCGGCAGCTTCACGCTCGCTGTCTCCGGCGGTCGCACGCCGTGGGCGATGGTCGCAGCGCTGATCGGGAGGATGCCGTGGGACAAGGTGACGATCTTCCAGGTGGACGAGCGCATCGCGCCGGAGGGCGACGCCGACCGCAACCTGACGCTGCTCCAGCGAGCGCTGCCTCCGGGCGGTGACGCCGACGTCCGCCCGATGCCCGTGACAGCACACGATGTGGAGGAGGCCACGGTCGCGTACGCGGAGGCTCTTCCAGACGCATTCGACCTCGTCCATCTCGGGCTTGGGCCGGACGGGCACACAGCCTCGCTCGTCCCAGGCGATGCCGTGCTCGACGTCTCCGACCGAGACGTCGCGATCACGGGCGCGTACCAGGGCCGGCGACGGATGACGCTGACCTATCCGGCGCTGAACCGCGCGCGTCGGATCCTCTGGCTGGTCACGGGCGAGGACAAGGTCGAGGCGCTCGCGCGCCTGCGCGCGAGCGACCCGACCATCCCCGCGGGCCGCGTCTCCACCGCCAATGCGATCGTCCTCGCCGACGAGTCTGCGGCAGGCTTCCCGGCATGAGCAAGTCCGAGCGCAGGTACCCGGTCGAGCCGCGCGCGCCGGCGATCCTCACCGTCGATGTGGGTGGCTCGAACGTGAAGTCGCTTCTCAACGGGGTCGACGAGCGGCGGCGATTTGCGTCGGGCAAGAAGTTGACGGCGGCGCAGATGGTCGAGGGCGTCCTCGAGCAGACACGGGACTGGGAGTACGTCGGGGTGACCGTGGGCGTTCCGGCACCTGTGGTCGATGGCACGATCCTGCACGACCCCGTGAACCTCGGAAAAGGCTGGGCCGGATTCGACTTCGAGCAGGCGTTCGGCAAGCCGACGAAGGTCACCAACGACGCAGCGATGCAGGCGCTCGGCAGCTACGACGGCGGTCGCATGCTCTTCCTCGGGCTCGGCACGGGCCTGGGCTCGACCATGATCCTCGACGGCGTCATCGCGCCGATGGAGCTCGGCCACCTGCCATTCCGCAAGGCGACGTTCGAGGACTACGTCGGCGAGGCGTCGCTCGAGCGCGTCGGGCACAAGCACTGGAGGAAGTCTGTGTTCGAGACGATCGAGCGTCTCTCGGCTGCGCTCCTCCCCGACTACGTCGTCCTCGGCGGCGGAAACGCGCGCGAGCTCGGCGAGCTGCCGCCTAACTGCCGTCTAGGGCGCAACGAGGACGCGTTCCTCGGCGGCTTTCGTCTCTGGGTCGAGTGACCCGGCGACCGGCGCGCAACCCGTGCGCACCGGCCCCCAGACCGGATGCTCAGCCTCGCGCTCGCCGTCCGACATCCGTTCGTCCGCGCCCGAACGCGTCGACACGTCCCCAGCGGCCGGGGATGTCGAGGAGAGCGACGTGCCCGATGTCGTGCGGAAGCGCCGGGTCGACGATCAGGTGATCTCCGTGCGGCTCGAGACCGAGCATGGTCCGCAGTAGTAGGAGCGGTGTACCGGTCGACCACGCCTGCGGGCTGCAGGCGGTCGGGTACTGAACGGGGTAGCGCGTCAGCTCACGGGGATAGCCGCCGAACGCCTCCGGAAGGCGCCCCTCGAAGAAGGCGGCCGCCTCTAGGATCCCCGACGCGATGGCGGCAGCCTCGTCCTTGAAGCCGTAGCACCGCAGGCCCCACGCGAGAAAAGAGTTGTCGAACGGCCAGACCGTTCCCGTGTGGTACCCGATCGGGTTGTACCGGCCCTCCCCCTCGGCGAGCGTGCGGACACCCCAGCCGGAGAAGAGGCGCGGGCCGAGCAGGTGGCGGGCCAGCGAACTCGCTTTGGCATCGTCGACGATGCCGCTCCAGAGCAGGTGCCCGATGTTCGAGGTGAGCGCGTCGACGCGCCGCCCCTCCGGATCGAGCGCAAGGGCGAAGTACTCGCCGTCTTCCACCCAGAAGTCGCGGTTGAAGCGACGCTTCAGATCGGCCGCATCCCGCTCGAGCTTCGCCGCGAGCTCGGCGTCCTTCCAAATCTCCCGGGCGAGTCGCGCGCCGCGCACCTTCGCGTCGTACGCATAGCCCTGGAGCTCGCAGGTCGCACGCGGGAAGCCGGGGAGGGCGCCGTCGCGGAAGGCGATCGAGTCCCACGAGTCCTTCCAGCACTGGTTCTCGAGGCCCGACTTCTCGTTGCGACGCTGGTACCAGATGTACCCCGTGCCCTGAAGATCGGCGTACTCGTCGATCCAGCGCAGCGCGGCGCGTGCCTCGAGCTCGAGCTCGCGGACGAGCGTACGGTCGCCGCTCCAGCGCTCGTACTCGTCCAGGAGCACGACGTACAGCGGGGTCGCGTCCACGGAGCCGTAGTACGGCGAGTGCGGACGCTCCTCGAACGCCGTCAGCTCTCCGTATCGCAGCTCGTGCGGGATCCGGCCCGGATCCTCGTCGCGGAAGTCGTCGAGCCGAACGCCTTGCCAGTCGCCGAGCGCGCGAAGCGTGGTTGCAGCCAGCTCGGGCGCGAACGGCAGCGCCTGCAGGCTCGTGAAGATGCTGTCGCGGCCGAACATCGCCATGAACCAGGGCAAGCCCGCCGCGGGAAGCGCGCGTCCGCCGGCGATCGGGGGCGAGAAGCGGAGCGCGGCCAGGTCGACGAGGCTGCGACGGTAGGTCGACTTCAACTGCTGGAGATCGCACTCGACTCGGGGAGCCTCGGCCAGCCAGTGCTCGAGGTTTCGTTGCATCCGCGCGCGAACGCGCTTGGGGTTCCGGGTCTCTCGAGAGGCTTGCCCCGCGCCGACGGTGGCCGTGACGACGTCGATCGTCGTCGTCCACCTGCCCTGCGACGGGATCCTGACCTTGAACGTGAGCCCATCTGCGTCGAACGTCGCCGGAGCGCTCGCGCTGATCTCGGTTGCGCGCGTGAACGAGCCACGCTGGTAGCCCAGCGTCAGCTTCCGGCGCGCGACGGTCGCCGAGTAGCGGCCCTTCTTCTCGAGCGCGTCCTTGACCTCGAAGAGGTCGGCGAAGTCGCTTGCGGCGTCGAGACGCACAGTGAGGGACGCGGGCGTCGCGGCGTGATTCAGGATGGTGATCTCCTCGTGAAACCCGCTGGCCACCGAGCGCCGGCGGATGACGGACAGCTTCGCGTCGATGTACACCTTGCTCGTGCCAGGGACGAGGAAGTAGCGGGCCTCGAAGTACTGGAGGTCGTCCACGGACAGCGCGTTCAGCCGCTCGCCGTCCACCGTGAGCACCCAACGCGACAGGAACCGCGTGTCGAAGGAGAACAGCCCGGTCGGATCCGTGCGTGACGCCTCGATGTCACCGCGGTCGTCGCTCACGACGAACGTGTTGCCGTCGAGGATCTTGACGAGACCGTCGTTCACGCTCTCGCCTTCGCGCGACGCGGTCCGGGAAACAACCGCTGCATCGAGACGAGGAGCCGCCAGTCACCGTCCACCGTGAGCTCTCCTCGCAGGACGGCAGCGAAGGCATTCATGCGTCCCGTTGCAAGCTTCTCGAACACCCCGCGGTCGGCGCGGACGACACAGTGCGCCTCGCCCGCGCCGTGCTCGACGGTGAGATCGCCCTTGGCCACCGCCACGCACCAGGATCGGGTCTTCCTGCCCTCGACGATCTCGAACCGCATGCGTCCCGTGACCTTCCGCAGCAACGGCTCGTGCCCGCGCTCGGCGAGAGCGGCGAAGAAGGCCGCTGTCGGATCCGGTTTCGACCGTGGCAAGCGCCAGACGGTATCGGCTCGCGGCCACGACTCGTGGAGCCCGGCCGGGCTGTGCACTCGACGCTTGAGTGTGCCGTCGGGCACGAGTCCCCGAACAGCGCGCAGGCTGTGCGAACCGACTAGCCCAGGAGGGCGAGTGCCGCCTCCTCGATCTCCTCCTCGGAGACGAGAACGAGCCGCGCCGCATCGCCGAGCGGCACGAACGAGTCCTTGCTGGTAACCCGCGCAAGCCGGCCGTCGTAGCCCCTGTCGACGAGCTCGGCGAGGACTCCCTCCGAGACGCCGCCGGTTCGGCGAGTCTCGTCGACGACGAGCGTGCGTCCGGTAGCTGTCGCCTCGCGCAAGATGTCTGCGACGGGCAGTGGCGCAAGCCAGCGCAGGTCGAGTACACGCGCGCGGATACCCCGCTGCGCGAGCCTCTGCGCCACCCGCAGTGAGAGGTGCAGCCCATTCGCCCACGCGATGATCGTGAGGTCACGTCCGTCCCCATACGTGCGGGCGGAGCCGACCGGGACGTGCTCGCCGGTCAGCGAGGCGACCCAAGCGTCGTCGCCGTCCTCGTGCAGATTCCGGGTGTGGTAGAGCGCAATGGGCTCGAGGAACACACATACGCTCCCGTCGACGCTCGCCGACTCGGCGCACGTGACGAGCATCGACGCTGCATCGTCCGGCCGTGCGGGGGACGCGATCACGAGCCCCGGGATGTCACGCAGCACGCCCACGGCGTCGTCGTTGTGGAAGTGACCGCCAAACCCGCGCTGGTATCCGTACCCGGCGATCCGCACGACCATCCCGTTCCGGAAGGCACGCTGCGAGAAGAACTGGAGCGTTGCGGCCTCCCCGCGCAGCTGGTCTTCGGCGTTGTGTAGGTACGCGAGGTACTGGATCTCGGGGATCGGGAGAAACCCGCTGACCGCGGAGCCGAGCGCGAGCCCGAGGATCGAGGTCTCGTCGAGCAGCGTGTCGAAGACGCGACCCGCACCGAAGCGCGCATGCAGGCCGCGGGTGACGCCGTACACCCCGCCCTTCACCGCGATGTCCTCACCGAACAGGAGCGCGTTCGGATGACGCTCGAGGATGGCCGCCAGCCCGGCGTTGATCGCCTGAGCGAGGGTTAGCGCCTCCTGTGAGGAGAGGTCGAGGCGAGCCGACTTCTCGCTCACGACACCGGCCGAGCGCGGCGCGAGGGGGGCCATGACCTGCTCCGCGCTTGCCATCTGTGGGAGCTCGGCCGCGGCGAGCGCGATCTCGCGTGCCTCTTCGCGCGCGGCGAAATAGTCGTCGGCGAGCTCCGGCCCGGTCGCGCGTCCGGCAAACACGAGCCAGCGCGCGGTGCCGAGAAGCGGATCTTTCTCGTAGTCGGCACGAATCGCCTGTGGCGTGCGATAGGCCATCTCCGCATCCGCGCCCGCGTGGCTCAGGTAGCGCACGCAACGCAGATGCAGCACCGCCGGTCGCCGTTGCTCGCGCACCCACTCCGCGAGCTCGCCCGCAACACCGAGCACCTCGGCCGGATCGTGCCCGTACGCGATCTGGTAGCGGAGCTCTGGTCGAGCAGTGAGCGCGGACTCGACCCAGCCCGTCGGCGACGGGACGCTGATCCCCAGCCCGTTGTCCTCGCAGACGTACAGGAGTGGTAGCGGCAGCCCCTGAAACGCGATCTGCGCCGTCGTGTTCAGCGCGCCCTGGGCGGTCGCGTGATTCAGCGACGCGTCGCCGAATGAGCACATCACGATTGCGTCGTTCGGCCACGGGCTCGACACGCCGAGCCGGCGCGCACGGTCGATCGCGAATGCCATTCCGACCGCGCGCGGCAGGTGAGACGCGATCGTCGAGGTCATCGGCAGGATCGCGAGCTCCTTCCGGCCGAACACCTTGTGCCGTCCGCCCGCGATCGGCTCCACCGCGGCCGCGACCACCCCGAGCATGACGTCGCGCAACCCGTCGATCTCCGCCATCGCCGCACGAGCCAGGTAGAAAGCTCCCGAGCGGTAGTGCAGGAGCGCCGGGTCGTCGACGCGCAGCGCCAGCGCTACCGCCGCATTCGACTCGTGCCCGGCGGACCCGATCGTGTAGAAGCTCCGGCCGTGCTGCTGGAGCCAGCGCGCGGCATAGTCGGCCTGCCGACTGTCGACCTGCGCGCGCCAGAGCTCCTCGACC
>JBGSXQ010000231.1:0-1952 GCA_041751315.1 Gaiellaceae bacterium
GGCCTCGGCCAGTCCGCGCGCTGGGACGCGCTCGTCCGGCACGCCACCGGGCAGCCGCTCTCGGTCGGCCACCTCGAGCGCGAGCTCGCGTGGATCGACGCGTGAGCGACGTCGCCCAGTTCGTCGACGAGCGCACGGAGGAGGAGAGGGACAAGAAGGCGAGCTACCTCGAGCTCTTCTTCGACCTCGTGTTCGTGTTCGCGTTCACGCAGGTAACGGCTCTCATCCTCGAGGACACGAGTGCCGCGGGATTCCTGCGGTCGACTCTTGTCCTGGCGATGGTGTGGTGGGCGTGGTCGGCGTACGCGTGGCTCACGAACGCCATCGACATCGAGAACGTCGTCACCCGCCTGCTGATCTTCACCGCGATGGGCGCCGGATTCTTCATGGCGCTCGCGGTTCCGGACGCCTTCCAGGACGAGGCCGCGTGGTTCGCAGTCGCCTACTTTGTAGTCCGCATCCTCCAGTCGGTTCTGTTCGCGTGGGGCGTCCGAGACGACCCGGGGAACCTGCGCGCGACGGTATTGCTCGCGTGCTGGTTCGTTCCCGCTGCGCTCGTCGCGCTCGTCGGCGGATTCGTGGACTCGGAGTACCGCGCATGGTTCTGGCTCGCCTCGCTGGCCATCGACGTCGTCGGCGCGCTCTTCGCCGCCAGGGGTGAGTGGCGGGTGTCGCCGTCCCATTTCGCCGAGCGCTTCGGGCTCATCGTGATCATCGCCCTCGGCGAGTCGATCGTCGCGATCGGGATCGGGACCTCACAGCTCACTCGCGACACGACCTACGCGCTCTCGGTCGTCGTCGCCTTTGCTGGAGTTGCAGCGCTGTGGTGGGCGTACTTCGACTTCACCGCGCTCGCCGCCGAGCGCAGTCTCCGTCGCGCGCCGCCAGCGAAACGCGGGCCGCTCGCGCGGGACCTCTTCACGTACTTCCACTTCCCGGTCGTACTCGGCGTCATCTTCTACGCCGTCGCGGCTAAGAAGACGCTCGAGCATCCGCTGGATCCGCTGTCGCGGCCGGGACGCTGGGCGCTCGGCCTGGGTGTGGCGTGCTACCTCGTGAGCTTTGTGCTCATGCGCTACCGCGTGTTGCGTCGTGTTGCCTGGGAGCGGGTCGCGGCCGCCGCGGTTGCCCTCGTCGTCGCCGTGCTCCTCGACGGTACGGACGCCATCGTCACGGTGGGTGCGGTCGTCACCGTCGTCATCCTGTCCGTGCTCGTCGAGACTCTCCGCCTACGGGACATCCGCGCCGAGCTTCGCGCCGGGTAGCCCACCGCGGCTCCGGCGATGACCTGTCATGGAAAGCGGCGCGGCGCGTCGCCGTCTGGGACGAGGCGGCCGATGAGGTCGCGGCGGGATGCGATGGAGCGGTACACGGCATCGGGCAGTCGGCCGCGGATTCCGAGGTGGCCGGTGAGCGAGCCGTCTCGCCGAGCAAGGCGCCAGCTGGCGAAGCGCTCGTCCGGTGGTAGCCCTGTGAGAAGCTCGGCCGCGGCCGGATCGTCGAGTGGGAGAAGCCCGAGCCGCTTCCCCCGATCGAGTCGCGCGACGGCACGCGCCGCGAACCGGCAGAAGCGTCAGGTCGCGTCGTACAGCAGGACGGTGCGGCGGAGATCGCTCACGGCGCCTCGTCGCGCTCGAGGAACGCAGCAGACGGGCTGCCCGCGGGCGTGAAGACCCCGATGATCGTCATCTCGTCGCTGCTCAGGTTCTCGACGATGTGCACCTCACGCGGCCTCAGTCGGAACGCCGCCCCCGGTCCGAGCTCTCGCGTCGCCTCGCCGAGATGCAGCCGGCCGGGGCCCTCGGGGATCCAGACGATCTCGTCGTACAGGTGGTAGTGCCAGGGCGCCTTGCCCGGCGGCACGTATCCGGCGAAGAGCGTCGCGCGTGTCGAGCCGTTGTGCGGTCCGAAGAGGATCTGGAACGACCGCGCGCCCGTCGCGGCCTGCGCGT
>JBGSXQ010000232.1:0-4854 GCA_041751315.1 Gaiellaceae bacterium
GCGCTCGTGGGCCCCCGGGATCGAGGTCCTGGGGACGAGGGTCGACGTGGGCGCCCAGCGTGCCAAGGTGACGACGCGGCTGCTGGCGGGCGAGGACGCGCGCGCGAAGGTCTGCGTCCGAGGCGTGGATGTTCCCTCCTCCTCGTCTCGGCGGTGCCGATCCGTCGCCGTGCCTGGCCTGCGAGGCCTCAACGTCGCGCTCGTCCCGCCGGCCGGGGCGACCCGAAAGGTCGAGGTGACGGTTGCCTTCGCCGCCGCGGCGAACAGCAAGCGCCGCACTGTCATCGTCCGCCAGGCGCTCCTCCGCTGAGCCTTGACGCGAACACGTGTTCGTGTCATGATGCGAACGCATGTTCGGGCGAATCGTCATCGTCGTCCTTGTCGCCGTCCTCGTATGGGCGGTGCTCGCACGGGACACGGGCGCGGGCCCGACGCCGCAGATCCATCGCGTCGAAGCCGGCGAGACACTCTGGTCGATCGCGGCCGAGCGGTACGGCGGCGACCCGCGGGCGGGGGTCTGGAAGCTCCAGCAGGCGAACGGCATCTCCGGCGCGACGATCGTGCCCGGACAGCGCCTCCTCGTGCCCTAGGAGTAAAGCCGCCGCGAGCTCCTAGCGCCTGGTAGAAACGGAGTCGATGGCGTCCGATCGCATCCTCGAGCTCCTGCGCCGGCCGGTCGACGTCGACGAGTACACCGAGATCCGTGAGCTCTGGAAGACGCACTCGATCGCGGAGGACAACCGCGACCTCCCGGGGCTCATCTCGACGCTGACCGACGACTGCGTGTACGAGGTCATGGGAACGGGCGCACGCTGGGAAGGCCACGAGGGCGCGGCGCGCTTCTACACGGAGCTCCTCACCGCGTTCCCCGACATCCACTTCGAGCTCGAGTACATCGTCATCGGCCCGCAAGGGGTCTGCGAGGAGGCGCGGGTGACGGCCACGCACGCGGCGCGGTGGCTCGACCACGAGCCCACGGGCGAGCGGCTCGAGTGGCGAAACGCGATCTTCTTCCCGTGGGACCCGGCGGTGAAGAAGTTCAAGGGCGAGATGGTCTACACCGACCTCGCGTTCGCAGCATCTGTGCAGAGCGAAACCAGCTAGCGCGAACTCCGCACGTGCAGCCACCCCTGAAGCCGCCTGCTTGGCCGCCGCTGGCGCACCGCGGTCTCGGCGGCTACCTCAGCTGGCGGCGGCGACCACCCGTGGTGCTTGCGGCGGAGTGATCTCGGTCGGTCTTCGCCGCGACACCGCGATGAACGCGTCGACGACCGTGGGATTGAACTGCTTTCCACGTCCCGCGTGGATCTCGACGAGCGCCTCCGTCATGTCGAGCGCAGTCGCGTAGGGGCGGTCGGTGGTCATCGCGTCCCACGCGTCCGCGATCGCGATGATGGCCGCCTCGATCGGGATCTCCATGCTGCTCAGCCGGTCGGGGTAGCCGAGGCCGTCCCAACGCTCGTGGTGGTGACGAATCGCCGGAACGGAGTCGCGGAGAGAGGAGATCCTGGCCACGATCTGCGCGCCGTGCATGACGTGCTCACGCATGATCGTCGCCTCTGCTCGATCGAGCTTGTCCGGCTTCGTGAGAATCGAGTCGGGCATCCCGATCTTCCCGATGTCGTGGAAGAGCGCAGCGGTTGCGAGCGCGCCGAGCTGTTTCACGGGGAGCCGTAGCTCGCGGCCGACGGCGAGCGCCACTCGTCGAACGCGTTGCGCGTGCCCCGCTGTGTACGGGTCACGTGCCTCGACTGCGGCGTTGAGGGTCTCGATGGTCTCGAGCAAGGTCGCCTCCAGCTGGCGTGACGACTCGATCAGGTCGCTCGAGCGCGCGGCGAGGTCCTCGTTCTGCGCACGTATCCGCATCGAGGCGCCGCGCACGAGGAGCGCGAGCACGAGCCAGAGGACGCCGAAGACGATCCCGACGGCGTACCAGACGGTTGAGCGCACGTCGTGGATCGTCGTGTTGACGACATCGTCGTCCAGCAAGACCTCGGTGGCGCCGACGACCTTCCCGCTCGTCGCGCTCAGCGGCGCCCACACGCGGACGATGGGCGGCGCCTTGCCCGGCGAATCGACGAAGGCTGCCGTCGCGGCGGCGCCCATGAGGACAGCCTGGAGCTCGGGGCTCGAGCCGCGGCGTCCGACGCGGTCGGGACGCGAGCTCGAGAACACGAGCGTGCCGTCGCGTGCATACACGTTCATGCGCCGAACCTCTGCCGGCAGTCGCACGGTACGCCCGAGCCTTCGCGGAACCGCAGTCGCGGCAACGACGCCGTTCCTGCGGACGAGCATCGGGGTGAGGACGGCCTGCGTAAACGAAGTGACGTCGCGTGCGCTGTCGTCGAGAGCAGCCTGCCGGACGTCGTCTGCGAGCGTGAACGAGAGTGCGACTGCGCCCCCGCCGAGGATCCCCGCCGATGCGATGAGGAACGCCCGGAGGAGCGTCAGGGAGCGCAGGAGCCCGGACGAGCGGTATGCACGCTCTCGCCGCATGGACCGT
Organism: Gaiellaceae bacterium; assembly: GCA_041751315.1. Lineage (GTDB taxonomy): Bacteria > Actinomycetota > Thermoleophilia > Gaiellales > Gaiellaceae > GMQP-bins7. The sequence continues at coordinate 2,504 of JBGSXQ010000232.1, forward strand.
GTATCGGCTCGCACAAGGCCCGGTTTGAGCGCCGCAGTACAATCGGCCGCCGTGGAGCTTGACGTCGTGTTCCTCGGGACGTCGGGCTCGATGCCGACCGCCCGGCGCGCGCTTCCCGCGACGCTCGTCCGTCGCGGCGGCGACAAGCTCCTGTTCGACTGCGGCGAGGGCACGCAACGCCAGCTTCTGCGCAGCGACGTCGGCCTCGTAGAGCTCGAGGAGATCTTCCTCACGCACTTCCACGCCGACCACTACCTCGGCCTGCCCGGGATGCTGAAGACCTTCGCTCTGCGCGGTCGCGAGATCCCGCTCACCATCTACGGGCCGGCCGGGCTGCAGGGCCTGATGACGACGCTCGCGCGCGTCTTCGGCAGGCTCACGTACCCGGTGGCTGCGGTCGAGCTCGAGCCAGGCGAGCACCTCGAGCGCGACGGGTATCGGATAGACGCCTTTAGGGTCGATCACGGTGTGAGCGCGGTCGGGTATGCGCTCGTCGAGGAAGCCCGCCCCGGCCGATTCGACGTCGAGGTCGCGATGCGTCTCGGCGTACCCGACGGTCGCGAGCGCGGCGTGCTCCAGCGCGGCGAGAGCGTCACTCTCGCCGACGGGCGAGTCGTCAGTCCGCAGGACGTGTTGGGTGATGCCCGGGAAGGACGAAAGGTGGTGCTGGCCGGCGACACCGCCCCTGCCGCATCCGTCGTGGACGCTGCCTCGGGCGCGGATCTGCTCGTTCACGAGGCGACCTTCCTCGCTGACGAGGTCGAGCGGGCGCGCGAGACGTCGCACTCGACTGCTGGTGGAGCGGCGCTCGTCGCGCAGGAGGCCGGCGTGAAGCTCCTCGCCCTCACCCACGCCTCCACTCGATATTTCGGACACCAGGTCGTCGAGGAGGCCGCACAGCTCTTCCAGCCCACGGTCGTCCCGCGCGACTTCGATCTCGTGACGATCCCGTTCCCGGAGCGCGGCGAGCCCGAGCTCGTCCGTTCGGGCGCTCGGACTACTCAGCCGAAGCGGACGAACTCGACCCTCGTCGAGCCGACGAGCCCGTCCGACTCGAGCTCGTAGACGCAGCGGCCAGAGCCGTCCGCTCCCACGGGCGCGGCCACGGCGGGGCGCCAAACGGTCTCGGGCGGGATCGCCCGCTCCGCGACCACCTCACCGTCCAGCCGAATCCGCGTCGACAGTCCCTGCTTGCCCAGGAGGGTGAGCTGCAGCTCACCCGGCCCGCAGCCGAACACCTCGATCCGGGCCGACGTGTCGCCGTACAAGTCGCCGTTGGGCTGGAGGCCACGGACGCGTTGCAGGACGCGCACCGGCGTCTCGACGTTCCAAAGCGTCATCCCGGCCTCGCTCGTGGACGCGATCGACGCCACCGGCTCGCCGGCCGTGAGCACCGTGGACGGCGCGGCGAGCTGTGTTGTCTCCACGACGCCGCCGTCCCTGTCGACGAGCACGCCGTCGTCGCGGACGGTGACGACGGCCTGCGGCACCACACCCGGCGAGCGAGCGCTCTGGAGTCGAACGACGCTCGCGACCGAGCGGTTCCAGAACATGTGGTGCCAGACGCTCGGCCAGATGCGGTCACCTGTGACGAGGAACGCGACGTCGTGGCCGCCGCTCGCGTCGATCCAGTCGACCGGTTCCCCCGAGAAGAGGGTCTGGCGGTCGAACTGCGATCGCTCCCGCATCTCGTGCGAGGCGATCAGCGTTCCGCCTACGAGCACGACAACGACAAGCGCGGCGACGACGGGAGCCGCGCGGCGCGGCGCCAGCACGGCGAAGAGCAAGAACGCAGCCGCGAGGCACGCATAGAGTGTCTGAAACGTCGCCTCGGACACCTCGCTGCGGAGGTACTCGAGCGGAACGGTCGAGAGCGCGTCCGCTGCCGCGGCCTGGGTGGTGATCCGCTCGACGGGTAGCAACAGCGCCGACGCTGCGATCGTGATCGCGAGGATGGATGTCAACGGCTGGGGGCGCGGCATCGCACGGTGGAGCCACACGACGAACGCGACGAAGATCGGCGGCACGACGGACAGCAGTTGCCGCTCCGTGATGTGCTCGACGAAACGTGAGGCGAAGAGGCCGACCTCGACGACGGTGACCGCAAAGTATGCGAGCGCGGTGGCGACGAGGACGCGCACGCCCTCGTCCGCCTCGTCGCCCCGCAGCGTCTGCCACGCGAGTACACAGAGGGCGACGAGCGGAACGCCCACGGTGAGGAGCACGACTGCTCCCGTCTGCCACGCGATCGAGGCGGCGATGTCGGAGATCGAGTACTCGCGCGCTTCCGCCAGCGTCCCGTAGGCGCCCAGAGTCTCTCCCGAGCCGAGGATGAGCCGTCCGGCGAAGGC
>JBGSXQ010000233.1:0-10161 GCA_041751315.1 Gaiellaceae bacterium
CGACGCCGCCCCCGAGCGACCGTACGTCGGGCTCGACCCTCCAGCCCGGAGGGACGCGTATGGCAATCCCGCCGAGCAAGGAGCCCACCTCCAGGTGCGCATCCGGCGCGAGCTGCGCCTCGCGCAGGTCGACCGCGATCCCACCGAGCCATGCGAACATCGAGCCCCCGCGAAACGCCTGCGCCCGACTCTTCAGCTCGATCCCGTCGAGGATCGCCACGAGGCGCAGCTCGTCGCTCTCCGGGTCGCCGTGCGACGGGAACGCACGCTTGAGCAGCGCCGCGGATGCGAACGTCCCCGCCCAGAATCCGAGCTTGACGAGGAGGATGGCGCGCAGGAACCGCACGCCCCAAGGGTATCCCGCACGTCTACGATGGCCGGCGTGGAAGCGGAGACGATTCGCGCGCTGCTCGCGCAGGCATTTCCGGACGCCGCGGAGCTCTCGGTCGAGGACCGAACGGGCACGGGCGACCACTTCCAGGTGAACGTCTCGACGGCCGCGTTCGACGATCTCTCGCTCATCGACCAGCACCGCCGTGTGAACGAAGTCCTCTCCGCGCCACTCGCCGACGGCTCGATCCACGAGCTCCGCATCAGAACGAAAGGAACACGATGAAGTCCTTGAACGAGCAAATCTCCGAGGTCATCTCGACCGAGCCGGTCGCGGTGTTCATGAAGGGAACGCCGCAGATGATCATGTGCGGCAACTCGCACCGCGCCCTCCAGGCACTGCATGCCGCAGGCGCGCCGATCACCACAATCGATGTTCTCCCCGATCCGGAGATTCGGCAGGAGCTGTCGTCGATCTCCGGCTGGCCGACGATTCCGCAGATCTTCGTCAAGGGCGAGCTCATCGGCGGCGCGGACATCACCGAGGAGCTCCTCGAGTCCGGCGAGCTCCAGAGGAAGCTCGACGACTCGCTCGGCCCCGACCGCGGCCAGGACGTCAAGGTCGTCCAGCTCGAGCTGGCCTAGGCCGCGGCGATACGGTCGGCGAGCTCACGCGAGATCGCGTGCTCGCCCGACGAGGTGCGCACCGTGACGGGGCCGCCGAACGGCGCCTGCGCGACCATCTCCACTTCTGCTTCCGGCACGAGCCCCAGCTCGCCGAGGTAGCGCAGGAGCTCCGAGTCGCCGTCGGGCACGCGCGCGATCGAGCCGCTGGAGCCTGGCTCGAGATCGAGAAGTGTTCGGCTCACGTCGTGAACCAGTCGGAGCTCGCGATCCGGGATCGGATCGCCATGCGGATCGTGGGTGGGGAAGCCGAGCTCGGCGTCGATCTTCGCCTCCAGCTCCTCCGAGAGCGCGTGCTCGAGCAGCTCCGCCTCGGCGTGCACCTCGTCGAGCGCCAGCCCGAGCCGATCGACGAGGTAGCGCTCGAGCAGTCGGTGGTGACGCAGGACCTCGAGCGCCCCGAGCCGCCCGGTATCGGTGAGCGCCACCCCGCGGTGCGGCACTCGCTTGACCAGCCCGAGCTCGTCGAGGCGCTTCGTCATCGCAGTTGCGGACGGCGCGCTCACGGCCATGCGCTGTGCGAGCGCGGATGTCGTGACGCGCTCGTCTGAGGTCTCGAGCACGTAGATCGCCTTCAGGTAGTCCTGGACGGCGACGGTGAGATCGGGCATCGGCGTTGGCATCAAGCGTGGCTTAGGTTACACTCTGCTCCGGAATTAGCTATGACTAAATCTCGTCTTACCCGGGGAAAACTGCTCGCAGCCGCTGCACCGCTTGCGGCAGTGCCGATCTTGGGGAAGCTCGCGCTCGACGGTCAGGCTGCGATCACGGGACACGACCACTCGAGCCACGATCACGCGCGGGCACTCGCGAATCACGAGCGCGCAGCGATCGGGCACGCGGCGATGATCGGCGACGAGGTGCCCGCGGTCGGCGGGCCGAACGACCTCGACAGGCTTCTCTACCCGCCGCCGGCCCTGCCTCATCAACCGGAACGCGTGCGCGAATACACGCTCACTGCGACCGACGTCGACCTCGAGGTCGCACCCGGGGTGTTCTTTCCCGCATGGGTCTACAACGGCACCGCGCCCGGGCCGGTGATTCGAGCGACCGAGGGCGACCGCCTGCGCGTGAACTTCGTGAACGCCGGCTCGCATCCGCACACGATCCACTTCCACGGCATTCACCCGACGAACATGGACGGCGTCTTCGAGGTCGTGGAGACCAATGGCCGCTTCACGTACGAGTTCGAGGCACGTCCAGCGGGCTTCCACCTCTACCACTGTCACGCGACCCCGCTCAAGAAGCACATCCACAAGGGCCTCCACGGCGCGTTCATCATCGATCCGAAGGAGCCGCGCCCGCCTGCGCAGGAGCTGGTGATGGTCATGAACGGCTTCGACACCGACGGCGACGGCGGCAACAACTTCTACACCGTGAATGGTCGGTCGTTCTACTACGCGCGCTATCCGATCAGGGTCAAGCGCTCCGAGCTCGTGCGCATCTACCTCGCGAACCTCACCGAGTTCGACCTGATCAACTCGTTTCACCTCCACGCGGACTTCTTTCGCTACCAGCCCACCGGAACGGGCGAGAACTGGGAGTACACGGACACGGTCATGCAGTGCCAGGGCCAGCGCGGCGTCCTCGAGATCGCGTTCGCGAACAGCGGCACGTTCATGTTTCACGCGCACCAGTCGGAGTTCGCGGAGCTCGGCTGGATGGGCTTCTTCGAGGTCGTCGACTAGTGGAGGCAGGATCCGCGACGGGCGAGGGCGGCCGCCTCGGCTGGCGGCTGTGGGCGATCGTCCCCGTTCTTCTCCTCGCCCTCGCGGTCGGCCTCGTCGTGACGAGCGGCAGGTCGCTCGTCGACCTCGTGGGAACGAATCCCCCGCCGGCGGACGAGTTCGACATCCGCCGTGTCGCGTTCTCGCCGGGCGAGATCCGCATCACCGTGCGCAACCCCCAGCCCGACGAGCTGACGATCGCGAACGTGAACGTCGACGACGCGATCGTCCCGTACGCGGTCGACGGCCCGACCACGCTCGGGCGGCTTCGTTCCAGCACGATCGTCGTTCCGTTCGACTGGGTCGAGAACGACCCCATTACGGTGGGCGTCACGAGCTCGACAGGAATCGAGACCGTCGAGGAGGTTCCAGCGGCAGTCGAGACGCCGCAACCGTCGGCTCAGGGCTTCTTGGGGTACGCGCTCATCGGGATCCTCGTCGGCGTGGTTCCCGTCGCGCTCGGGCTGCTCTGGCTTCCCGCACTGCGCCAGGCCGGCGCGGTGTGGCTGGCCACGTTCATGGCGTTCACCGCCGGGCTCCTGTCGTTTCTCGGCGTCGAGGCGCTGTCCGAAGCCTTCGCGCTCCAGGCACTTCTCCCAGCGGCGCTCGGCGGGGCCGGTCTCGTCCTGCTCGGCGTAGCACTGAGCTTTCTCGGCATGACCGCGCTCTCGGGTGCGCTGACGCGAGGCTCTACCGCAACAGGGCTGACGCTCGCGCTTCTCGTCGCGGTCGGCATCGGGCTGCACAACATGGGCGAGGGGCTCGCGATCGGAGCCTCGTTCGCGCTCGGCGAGCTGCAGCTCGGGAGCTTCCTGATCGTCGGCTTCATGATCCACAACGTCACGGAAGGGCTCGGCATCGCCACACCGGTCGCGAAGTCGAAGGTCACGTTCCTGGCCCTTGCAGGGCTCGTGGTCGTCGCCGGCGCGCCGACGATTCTCGGCGCCTGGATCGGTGGGTACACGTCGAATGACGTCCTCGGGGCGTTGTTCTTCGCGATAGCCGCCGGCGCTGCGTTCCAGGTCGTGGTCGAGGTGGGCCGCTACGTCGCGCGCAACGCGCCAGGCGGATTGCGCTCGGGGCATGCGATCGCCGGTTTCGTCGCCGGGATCGCAACCATGTACGTCACCGGCCTGCTCGTCGCCTGACGCCGGAGCCCTCGGCGCGGGCTCCGGCGTCAGGCAGAGCTCTCAGCCGGCCAGTCTGACCTGCACGAGGCGGTAGCCCGCGATGCCTCCGAGCGGAGGGTCGCCCGCCTTGTAGGCCTTCACGAAGAACTGCACGTTGAAGCCGTTCCGCGGCGTCGGGAAGGTTGCCCGCGGCGTCATCTGGAAGACGGCCCAGCCGTCGGCCAGCGTCGGTCGTCGTGGCTGTCCGGCCCGCGTCACGAGCGGCGTCGAGCGGACGAAGACCTGCGCGTCTCGCACGACGTAGCCGCGTGTGTCCCTGACTCTGACCTGCACCGCGAACGGCACGACACTCGAGCGAATGGGGTTCGGGGTGAACGTGACCCGATCGACGACGAGACGCTCGGTTCGAGGCACGCTCGTCACCGGGATCGACCGCTCGCCCGACGGAAGGACGATGACGCCGACGGGTCCGGCTGCGGCGACCGTGCCCGACTCGGTCGAAATGACCGTCGTCGAGCCGCGGCTGTTTCGGGCAGTCACGTTCGCCCGGACCTTCCTGCCGACGTCGCCTGCAGTCAGCCGGTACTGCGTGCCGGTCGCATTCGCGATCGCGACGCACGCTCCACCCGCGCTGTTGCAGCGGAGCCACTGGTAGGTGAAGGAGGTCGGCGCGCCTGTCCAGTTTCCTCGGCTGACCGTGGCGAGGGAGCCCTCGACCCACGATCCCGAGACAGAGGGGCGACTCGTGTTGACGGGTGCCCTCCCCGTCTGGATCACTGCCGTCGGATTCGAGGCAGCGGTCTGCGTTCCAGCAGTGTTGGTCGCGGTGACGATGATTCGTAGCCGGAATCCGACGTCCGCAGCAGCGAGCGTGTACGTCGACGTCGTCGCGCCCGATATGAACGGGCAGTTGCTGCCGTCCGGAGCGCCGCCGTTCGTTCCGCAGCGCACCCACCGGTACGCGAACGAGATCGGCTGCGTGCCAGTCCACGATCCGGATGTCGCCGTGAGGCGCTGGCCCTCGACGGGCGAGCCCGAGACGACGGGCTCCGCTGTGCTCTTCGGAGCGCCTCCGTCCGTGACGACGCTCGTCGCGTTCGACAACGCGCTGGCGACCCCATCGGCGTTCGATGCGGTGACGAGAACGCGGAGGCGCCGACCGGTGTCGTCGTTCGCGACGATGTAGGTGGTGTTCGTGGCGCCGGTGATGGCGGTGCAGTTCGCTCCGGCGCTGTCGCAACGCTGCCACTGGAAGGCGAAGCTGATCGGCTGTGTGCCGCTCCAGGTTCCGGTACTCGCGACGAGCGTCTCGCCGGTCGCGACGGTGCCGCTGATCGCCGGGAGCTCGGTATTCGACGGTGCAACCTGGGGTAACGCCGATCCCGAGAGAGGGAGGAGAAGTGCCGTGAGCGTGGCTGTGATGCCGGCGGTCGCCGCGACCAGCCCGCCCCACATCGAGCGGCGTTGCGTACGCCGAGTCGTGATAGACGTCATGTCGTACCTCCAGTCGACGCCCCACGTCGGGGCGGGTCGGTTTTGCACCGTACGAACCTGCCGTCGGGGGCGTGATCCGCCCTGTGCGCGGCGTGTCGCAGTGTCGTGCGAGTTTCCTCAAACATCACGCTGTGACGAGCTTATATCCGACCTCCCGAACCGTGACCAGCCGCTCTGGACGCGCCGGATTTCGCTCGATCTTCCTTCTCAGCGTGGAGACGTGCGCGTCGCAGGCACGCGTGTCGCCGATGTAAGGCGTCTGCCACAGGTGCTCCATGATCTGCTGCCGTGTGAACACGCGCTCGGGGTCTTCGGCCAGGAGGAGCAGGAGTCGAAACTCGGATGGCGTGAGGCCGACCTCTCGACCGTCGATCGTCACTGTGTGACGTGCGAGGTCGACGACGATGCCACCGACGCGAAGCTCGCTTCCATGCTGCGACTCGCGATCGAGCTCGCGCCGACGCAGGATCGCGCGCACACGGCTGATCAACTCGGCGGTCGAGAAGGGCTTCGTCACGTAGTCGTCCGCGCCGAGCTCGAGGCCGAGAACGCGGTCGACCTCGTCGTCACGTGCTGTGAGCATCACGATCGGAACAGGACTCTCGCTTCGAAGCGTTCGGCAAACATCGATTCCCGACATACCGGGGAGCATCACATCGAGCACGATGACGTCGAAAGGCTCTCCGCGTGCGATCTCGAGCGCCTCGACGCCGTCACCGACCGCGCGTACCTCGAACCCCTCGCGCTCGAGTGCGTAACTGACCGGATCCACGATGTCGGCCTCGTCGTCGACGAGGAGCACGCGCGGGCTCATCGGTCCTCCGCGGGAGCCGGAACGGCAGGAAGCACGACCGATACCGTAGTCCCGACGCCGAGAGCGCTCTCGATTTCGACCGTGCCACCCATCGCCGTCACGGCCTCGCGGACGATGGAGAGTCCCAGCCCGAAGCCGTCATCGTCAGCGGCTCCGCTGCGATAGAAACGGTCGAGAACGTGCTCGCGCTCCGCCTCGGTCATGCCAGGTCCAGCGTCGGACACGTCGATCTTCACCCGGTTGCCGTCCACGCGGCGCGCGGACATCGTGAGCCGTGCCCCGGGCGCGTGCTTCCGCGCGTTCGCTGCGAGGTTCTCGAGCGCGTGATAGAGGAGGTCGCGGTGCGCGAGCACCTCGAGGTCCTCAGGCGGTAGATCGAGGCACGCGTCGGGCTCGGGTGCGATCTCGCGTGCGAGGGGTGCGAATGCGATCGGCTCGACGCGTACCGGCTCTGAGCGCGTCTGCGCCCGCGCGAGCGTCAATAGTGCGTGCGCGAGCCTCGTGAGTCGATCAGTCTGGCGCTCGACGAGGGCGAGAAAGCGGTCACGGTCGGTGGGAATCTCTTTCGCGCCGTGCTGAAGCGCTTCCACGGCGCTGACGATGGCTGCGAGCGGCGTCCGTAGCTCGTGGGCAGCATTCGTGACGAATGCACGTTCCGCGCGCTCTCGTCGCTCTTGCCCCGTGACGTCGGTGAGTACCACGACCGCGGTGCGCGAGCCGGTCGCGGGTGGGAGGAGCGCCACGACGTACGTGTGACCGTCGGCGGAGCTGACGCGGATGGTTGCCGCCTCGGCCTCTGGCGTGAACAGCGTCTCCGTCATTGCCCGCAATGAAGGCTCAGCCCACGGCTCCGGGAGCGGAAGCCCGGCGGCTGCGCCTTGGCCGAGCAGCATGAGCGCACGAGAGTTGGCAAATGCCACGATGAGGCCGCGGTCGACAGCGACGACCCCTTCCTGAAGCTGCTCGAGGAGGATGCCGAGCTGGTCGCGCTCGGACTGGAGGTGGTCGAACGACCGACGAAGATGCTCGCGCATCCGGTCGACGGTCTCCGCGAGGCCCCCGAGCTCGTCGCGAAAGCCGGGCCGAAGCTCTTGGTCGAAGCGACCGCCCTCGATCTCCGCAGCCGCATGCGCAATCCGTCGTAGGCGGCGCGTGATCAGGAGGGCGACGACGAGCCCAGCGAGTGCCCCGATCCCGGTCGCCCACAGCGCCGCCGAGACGATCTCGTCGCGAACGATGCCGAGTGCTTCTTCGAGGTCGGAGCGGGTCGCGACTGCGATCAACGCCGCTGTGCTCTCGCGTCGCATCGGAAGCGCAACCGTCACGAGCCGTCCTCCGTCGAGGGTCTCGACCGCGCGGCGGCCGTCCAGGGCGGCTTCGAGCAGGTCGGCGCGATTGGGTAGCTCGGAGACCGAGATCCCACGGGCACGGTTTTGCGAGACGAGCGAACCATCCGCTGCGAAAGCGAAGAGCGCGAGCCCCCGCTCATCTCCGAAGCCGGCGATGAGCGAGCGCACGGATTGCGGCGTGGCGTCGACGGGAACTCGACCCGCCGCCGCTACCGCGCCGCCGGCGACGAGCTCCTGGGCACGCTCTCGAATCGCCGACTCGCTTCGTGCCGTGAAGACCTGGGCCACCGCGAGGGCCGTGACCGCAGCGATTCCGGCAAAGGCGAGGGCGAGCCACCAGCGCATGCTGAGGGCGCGTGCGTGCACACGAAGGAGTATGGACGGGCGGTTCTCGCCCGGCTGCCGATGTGAGCAATCCCTCACACGATCCTGAAGGTTTACCCGCCGCGCGCGGGGCACCCGGCATGTTCGAGCTTCACGATGAGGCCATGAGAAACCAGCGCACCCATACCCGTTTCGAGCAGGTCAGAGCCGACGCGCATGTCGGCGACACGGTGGTTACCTCCGACGGCGTTCTCGGTCGCGTCGACAGCGTCATCCGGTCGGAGCGACCAAGTCCCGCGTATCTCGTCGTCGCAGCCGGTCGCCTCTTTCGCCGCCGTTATCCCGTGATTCCGTGGGCCCTCGTCAAGAACGTGGATCGCTCGCATAGGCGCATTCATCTGGAGGGCCGTCGTGATCGGCTGGGCAGGCTCTCGGAGTCTGTTCCGATCGTGCTCTGATGGCGTGACGCGACGAGCTTTGGATCTCGTTGGGTTCAGGGCGGTCGGGCGCTACGGCGAGCTCGGAGTGGTGGTCGAATCACAGCAGTCTCTGACGCGAGGTGCTGGGATTGTCGTTCGCGGGGGCGTCTCGTCAGCTCTCCTGTTCCTCGTTCCCGAAGCGCGGGTCCACTCGATCGAGCCCGCGCGACGGCTCGTCCGGTTGGACGTCGATCTGGCGGACTTCACGCCGTCACTCCTCGGCGATGGGACGGTGGAGCTGCGCGTCGGTACCGAGTGACGGAAGGCGCCGTGCAACGGCGACTTAACCCGTGCTAACCCGGGGTTCACCGAGACAGGGCTATAACCGTCGGGGTCATGTCGTTCGCCCGCATGCTCGCTGCGCTTGTCGCATCCGGCCTTCTCGGAGGTGTCGCCGCAGTTGGAGCGGTTGCCCTTCTCGGCGGCCTTGAAGGTGACACGACGGTCGTGACGTCGACGGCAGCCGCGGCTCCACCGACGAGCCTCGCGCCTGCCTCTGGCGCCGCGATGAGCGTCAACGAGATCTATGAGCGCGCGGCTTCGGGCGTGGTTCGGGTCAACGCGACCAACAACTCGACCTCGGCGCCACAGGTCGTTCCCCCGAGTGGCTTTCCTCGCGTGCCCGAGCAGTCGGCGTTGGGCTCGGGCTTCGTCATCGACAAGACGGGCCATATCGTCACGAACTTCCACGTCGTCGACGGCGCGGCGGAGGTCACGGTCAGCTTTTCGAACCGCGACACGGTCAAGGCCGAGGTCGTCGGCGTCGATCCGTCGACCGACCTCGCCGTCCTTCGCGTCGACACGGCAGCGAACGCGCTCACTCCTCTTCCTCTCGGCAACTCCGACCTCGTGCGCGTCGGCGATCCCGTCGTCGCCATCGGCAACCCCTTCGGCCTCGACCGCACCGTGACCTCCGGCATCGTCAGTGCCCTCCAGCGGCTGATCACCGCACCCAACCGATTCACGATCGACCACGTGATCCAGACCGATGCGCCCATCAACCAGGGCAACTCGGGCGGGCCGCTCATCAACGCGCGCGGGCAGGTCATCGGCGTCAACACCCAGATCGAGACTGGTACCGGGACCGCCGCCACGGGCAACGTCGGGATCGGCTTCGCGGTTCCCGCGAACACGGTCAAGGACGTCGTCGCGCAGATTCTGCGCACGGGCCGCGTCGAGCACGCGTATCTCGGCATCAGCGGCCAGGCCGTCACCGACGACGTGGCCGAGCAGTACAACCTCGCCGTGAAGGAGGGAGTGCTCGTCGGCTCGGTGACGAGTGGCTCCGGCGCGGCCAAGGCAGCGCTGCGCGGCGGCGAGACCGAGGTCGTCGTCGCCGGCCAGACGTACGTCCTCGGAGGCGACATCATCGTCGCCTTCGACGGCGAGAAGATCTCCACCATAGAAGAGCTCCGCGACGCGGTCGCCGCCCGGAAGCCCGGCGACAAGGTCACCCTCGTGATCTATCGCGACGCAGCCAGGAAGAGCGTGACCGTCACGCTCGGACGGCGGCCCCAATCCCCCCAGGGCTAGCCACGCTCATCGGCGGAGGGGTCCGACCGCCTGCCCGGGTTCCTGACCTTCACCCTTCGAAGCCCGCGAGCGCCTCGTCGGTGAGGCGGTAGCCCCGCTCGACGAGCTGCCGCTTCAGGGGCTCCGACCACGGCTCGTCGCTCTTGAACGTCGGGTCGAGGCTGAATCCTCCGGACGACCCGCGCACGATCAACGCCGGGACGTAGCGGTCGTGGCGGAACGGGAAGCGCGCAGCCGCGAAACGCGTCTCGAGCTGTTCGCGGAGGTGTGCGCGGCGGCGTCGCGGCGCGGCGCCCA
>JBGSXQ010000234.1:0-2646 GCA_041751315.1 Gaiellaceae bacterium
CACGCGGCCGTCGTGTCGACCCGCGAGGTCGGCAGCCCACGCCTTCGTCGCAACGGCGTCGAGCAGGTCGACGACGTCCGTCTCGATGGAAGTCGGGATCTCCGCTGCGAGCTCGTCCAGTCCTGCCTGATCGCGCCCACACACGCACGCCGTCGAGCCGGCCTCTGCGAGCCGCCGCACGACCGTCGGGCCGAGATTCCCCGCACCGCCGGCAACGGCGATCACGCTCCCGTCGAGTGCACGTGCCACGGCCGTCCACGCTAGCAACGGCACCGCGCGGCGAGTAGCGTCCCGCCATGGCAGGACAGACGTTCGCAGAGCTCCAGGCGCAGTTCCGCAACATCTGGCCGACGGTCACGCTGCGCTCGATCGGCGATGTCGAGCGAACGATCGTCGTCGTCCACTCGATCAGCTTCGAGGTGCCGGATCAGATCATCCCCGTGTTCCCGGCCTACGAGGAGCGCTTCCTCTGCCTCGTGCTCAGCCTGCTTCGCGCACCGAAATCGCGCGTGATCTACGTGACGTCACAGCCGATCCACCCGCGCGTGCTCGACTACTACTTCTCGCTCGTCCCGGAGCTCGACACTCCCGAGGCGCGCAGCCGCTTCGAGGCCGTCTCGCTCGTTGACGGTCGCAACGAGCCGCTCTCGCAGAAGCTCGTGGCGCGCCCGGGCGCGCTCGAGCGGATCCGTCGCCTCACGGGGCAGCCCGAGGTCGCGATGATCATCCCCTTCGGCATGACGGAGCACGAGGTCGCGCTCGCCGAGGCGCTTCAGCTCCCCATTTACGGCTGCGATCCCGCGCTCAACTGGCTCGGCTCGAAGACGGGGAGCCGGCAGATCTTCGCGGACGAGGGCGTCCAGCATCCCGTAGGCCTCGACGTGCGCGGCACGGACGACCTCGCGGGGGCGCTCGACGAGCTGCGCGCTCGCAGTCCAGCTGCCACCTCGGCCATTCTCAAGCTCGACCTCGGCGTCAGCGGCCTCGGTAACGCGCTCGTCGATCTCGAGGCGTCCGACCTACACGCGGGCATCTCGCTCGAGGACGAGACGATCGGCGTCGAGCAGTATCTCGCCTCCCTCGACGACCAGGGCGGCATCGTCGAGGAGCTCATCGGGGGCGCGGACTTCCGCAGTCCGAGCGTCCAGCTCCGGATGAGCCCTTCGGGGCAGGTGGACATCATGTCGACGCACGACCAGGTGCTCGGTGGCGCGCACGGGCAGACGTACTTCGGCTGTCACTTCCCGGCCGACCCGGCGTATGCAGCGCTCATCGCCCAGGAGTCCCTCAAAGTCGGCCGCCGGCTCGCGCGCGAAGGGGTCATCGGACGCGCCGCCGTCGACTTCGCGGCCGTCGAGCGCGAAGGTGCTTGGCAGCCGTACGCGCTCGAGATCAACCTCCGCTGCGGGGGAACGACACATCCGCTCTTCGCTCTCACGAGCCTTACCGACGGCATCTACGACCCGCTCGCCGGGGAGTGGCGTACGCGCCTCGGGGACATCAAGCACTACGCCGCTACGGACCACCTCGACTCGCCGGCGTACCAGTCCCTCACGCCGGACGACCTTCTCGACGTCGTCGAGCAGAACGGCCTCGGGTGGGACGGCGAGCGCGAGGTGGGCGTCGTCCTGCACATGGTCAGCGCGATCGCCGTCGCCGGCCGCGTCGGGCTGACTGCGATCGGTGACACGCTCGACGAGGCGCGCCAGCGCTACTACGGCGTGAAGGCCGCGATCGACGTCGCAGCGGGCTGATCGGCGCGGCGCCGGTACCCTCGCCGGGTGCCTTTGCGCGAAGACATCCGAGACGTCGCCATCGTCGCGCACGTCGACCACGGCAAGACGACGCTCGTCGATGCCATGCTCTGGCAGTCCGGCTCGTTCCGCGACAACCAGACCGTCGCCGAGCGGGTGCTCGACTCGATGGATCTCGAGCGCGAGAAGGGCATCACGATCCTCGCCAAGAACACGGCCGTCCGCTTCGGCGCGGTCAAGATCAACATCGTCGACACGCCCGGCCACGCCGACTTCGGGGGTGAGGTCGAGCGCGCGCTGACCATGGTCGACGGCGTGCTCCTGCTCGTGGACGCGAGCGAGGGGCCGCTCCCGCAGACGCGCTTCGTACTGCGCAAGGCGCTCGAGTCGCGCTTGCCCGTGATCCTCGTCGTGAACAAGGTCGACCGCCCCGACGCGCGCATCCGCGCGGTGGTCGACGAGGTGTACGAGCTCTTCCTCGACCTCGACGCCGACGAGAGCCAGATCGAGTTCCCGATCGTCTACGCGAACGCGAGGGCGGGTCGCGCCGGGCTCGACCCCGAGAACCTCGCCGACGACCTCCTCCCCCTCTTCGAGATGCTCCTCGAACGCATTCCCGCCCCCTCGTACGAGGACGCCCACCCCCTCCAGGCGCACGTCACGAACCTCGACGCGTCGCCGTACGTCGGCCGGCTCGCGCTCTGCCGCGTGCGGCAGGGAACGATCCGCAACGGCCAGCAGGTCGCCTGGTGCCGCGCGGATGGGGAGATCGAGCGCGCGAAGGTGACTGCGCTCTACGTGACCGAGGCGCTCGACCGGCTGGAGGCTGACGAGGCCGGGCCGGGAGAGCTCGTCGCGGTTGCCGGCTTGCCGGACGTGACGATCGGCGAGA
>JBGSXQ010000235.1:0-2344 GCA_041751315.1 Gaiellaceae bacterium
ATCTGCACGGAGATCGCGGCGTCGCGCCTGCTCGCGCCGTACTTCGGGTCTTCGACGATCGTGTGGGCGAACCTGATCGGCATCGTCCTCGGCGCGCTCGCGCTCGGCTACTGGCTCGGCGGCCGGCTCGCCGACCGCAGACCGGAGCCCCACCTGCTCGGCCGCATCGTCCTCGTCGCGGCGATCGGCGTGGCAATCGTGCCCTTCGCCGCCGAGCCGTTTCTCGAGTTCACGGTCGACGGGCTCGACACCGCCTCGGCAGGCGCCGTCGTGGGCAGCTTCGTCGCGGTTCTCCTGCTGTGTGCGCCCGCGGTCGTGCTGCTGGGCATGGTCTCTCCCTTCGCGATCCGGCTGGCTGTCTCGTCGATCGATACGGCCGGCGCGGTCGCGGGCCGGCTGTACGCGCTGTCGACTGCTGGCTCGTTGCTCGGCGTGTTCCTTCCCGCGCTCGTGCTCATTCCGGCCGTCGGCACGCAGCGCACGTTCCTAGTCGTCGCGGCGCTCCTCGCCGCGTCGTCGTGCTTCCTGCTCGGGCCGCGCTACCTTCTCGTGGCCGCGCTCCTGGCCGTCCTCCTCGTCCTGCCGCCGGGCGCCATCAAGGCCGAGGAAGGGCTCATCCACGAGGAGACGTCGTTCCACCAGTACATCGGCGTCGTCGAGCGCGCCGACGGGCGCCGCCTCCTCCACCTCAACGAAGGTGTCGCAGTCCATTCCGTGTGGCGTGAGGACACGGTGCTCACCGGCGGTGTCTGGGATGCCTTCCTCGCCCTCCCGCCGCTTCTGGGACGCCCCATCGAGCACATCGCGATTCTCGGCAACGCCGGAGGGACGACGGCGCGTGCGCTCGGTGTCTACTACCCCGACGCAGAGGTCGACGGCGTGGAGCTCGACCCGGCCGTCAGCCGGGTCGGGCGGGAGTTCTTCGGGATGGAGGACAACCCTCGCCTGACCGTCCATGACGTCGACGCACGGCCGTTCCTGCGCGCGAGCGACGAGCGCTACGACCTGATCGTGATCGACGCCTACCGGCAGCCGTACGTGCCGTTCTACCTCGCCACCCGCGAGTTCTTCCGGCTCGTGCGCGAGCGGCTTGCGCCCGGTGGGATCGTGGCGCTGAACGTCGCGGCGGTACCCGACGACGAGCGCCTCGTGGACGGAGTGGGAGGCACGCTCGCCGCCGAGTTCCCGCAGGTCCTCGAGTGGCCGGCATTGCGCTTCAACACCATCGTCCTCGGCCTCGCCGAGCCCGTGTCGGAGAGCGAGCTGCGCCGTCGCCTCGGCAACGGGCCGAACGATCTGGCGCCGCTTCGCGACCTTCTCGCACGGGACATGCGCCCGGTCGAGGCGGCGAGGCGCCCGTGGACCGACGACCGGGCACCGGTCGAGTGGATCACCGACCGCATGATCGTCTCGTACGCGGCCGAGGGAGGCCGGCTCGACGAGGATTACCTGCCCACGAGGCCGTCACCGTGATCCAGCGTGGCGGGCGGGACGGGCGTTCGTTCCGGATCGGCCACCGCGGTGCCGCAACCCTCGCCCCCGCCAACACGCTGCCGTCGTTTCGGGCAGCGGTCGACGCCGGCGTGGATCTCGTCGAGTTCGACGTGATCGTCGGTTCAGGCGGCGAGCTCGTCGTCTCCCACTCCGTGGGCGAGATGCAGCCCGATACGCCGACCCTCGCCGAGGCGCTCCGGTTCTTCGTCGAGGAGGCCAAGGACGTCGGGATCCACGTCGATCTGAAGCACTTCGGCCGCGAGCGCGAGGTCGTCGAGACCCTCCGTGAGCTCGATCTGGTGGAGCGCACCTTCGTGAGCTCCGTCTACCTGCGGACCTCGCGGAGGATCGTCGCGCTGAACGGGCCTCCGACCGGGATCACGATCCCGCGCGGCGTGCTCGGGATCTCCGACGACGGGCGCGGCGCGCCGATCGCGCGCATCGGGTTGCGCCTGCTTCGCTTCGCGACTCCCTTTCTCGTACGGCCGCTCCTCGCAGTCACCCGCGCGAGCGCCGTGGTCATGCATCACTCGATCGTGACCGGACGGGCCGTCCGCGCCTCGCATGCACGGGGCGCGTTCGTCGTCGCGTGGACGGTCGACGAGCAGGAGGAGCTCGCACGCGTCGTCGCAGCCGGTGTCGACGCCGTCGTGACCAACGATCCCCGCATATTCGCGCCCGGATCGGTGTCTACTATTCAGGCGTGACAGCGTCCGCTCGCACGCTGGGCGCGGGACTCCTCGTGGCCTGCGCTCTCCTCGGCTTTGCAGCAGCTTTCGGGCTGGCCGCGAGCGCGGAGGCCCAGTCGACGGATCCGCCGACGACGACGGAGCCGACGCCGACCGAGCCG
>JBGSXQ010000236.1:0-2040 GCA_041751315.1 Gaiellaceae bacterium
CGCCGCGGTCGCCGCCGCCGCCCCGGTGCGCCCGTTCCCGTTCAGCACCATTACGACGGTCCTGGAGCGTGGCTTCTTTGCGACAGGCGCAGCAGCGAGCTTGCGTGTGGCCGGCTGTGCGTCCGCGCGCTTCTGCGGGGAGAGAACCTGTTGCTGCGCAGCGCCTTCGATGCGATCCGCGACGAAGCCGACGAGCTTGCCTCCTCCGATCGCGAGCAGGAGGACGAGCTCGAACGCCGCGACCACGACGGCGATGTAGGCGGCGGTCCGCCACGGGCGGACGAGCGCGTCGGGAGCGGGCAGCGGGTGATCCACGGGCGATCGATTTCGCCCGAGGCGCGTCGAGTCCTTCTACACGCGCCGACCGGAACCGCCGCGGGTGCCTACGCTCGGATCCACTCCCAGGTGGCGCCGAGGCCGTCCTCGATCCCGACCATCGCGCTGAAGCCGAGCTCGTGAGCTGCGAGGCTCGGATCGAGGAAGCTGCGCTGTAGCTCACCCAGGCGGGCAGGAGCCTGCTCGGCCGTCGCGTCCGATCCAGCGACGCGCGCGCACTGGTCGTAGAGCTCGATGACGGACGTCTCTCGTCCGGTTCCGACGTTGAACACCCCGCCGTCGTGCCCAAACGCCGACAGTGTTGCTCGGGCGACGTCGCCGACGTAGACGTAATCGCGGGTCTGCAGCCCGTCTCCGAAGATCTTCGCCTGCTCGCCTCGCTTCAAGGCGCCCAGGAAGATCGCGACCACGCCAGCCTCGCCGTGCGGATCCTGCCGCGGCCCGTAGACGTTGCCGTAGCGCAGGGAGACGTGCCGCGTGCCGTGGAGG
The DNA here is from genome assembly GCA_041751315.1 of Gaiellaceae bacterium. Classification (GTDB taxonomy): domain Bacteria; phylum Actinomycetota; class Thermoleophilia; order Gaiellales; family Gaiellaceae; genus GMQP-bins7. The sequence continues at coordinate 826 of JBGSXQ010000236.1, forward strand.
CGGTTGTACGAGCGCAGGTATTCCTCCGCTGCAAGCTTGGCGGTTCCGTACGGAGAGAGCGGCTCGCGCGGGGAGTCCTCGCTCGCGGGATCCTCGCACTCGCCGTAGATCGCCCCACCGGTGGACGAGAAGACGACTTGCGCGCCGTGTCGCCTGGCCGTCTCGAGCACACGAACGGTTCCGAGGACGTTGACGGCGGCGTCGTCCACCGGGTGCTCGACCGACACGCGAACGTCTGCTTGCGCAGCGAGGTGGAAGACCGCCTCCGGACGTACTTCGTCGAAGAGGTCGTCGAGCGGTTCGCGGATGTCGCGCACGTGAAGCGCTGCACCGGCCGAGACGTTGTCCTTCGAGCCGTGGACGAGCGAGTCGACGACTGCGACTTCGTCGCCGCGCGCGACGAGCGCGTCGACGACATGCGATCCGATGAATCCGGCTCCTCCGGTCACGATTGCTCGCACGGTCGCATCCTACGGACAGCGCTCCGGCGGACACGTCCGCGGGGATGAATCTGCACCGGATCGTCACACGTCAGTGCCAGGCACTGGGACGTGGCTGAAATCGACACCGACCGTAGGATGCCTCCGATGTTCGTCACGTTCGAAGGGCTCGATGGATCCGGGAAGTCGACACAGGCAGAGCTCTTGCGCGCGCGCCTCGAGCGGGACGGGATCGACGTCGTCTCGACGCGCGAACCGGGCGGCACAGCGCTCGGCGAGAAGCTCCGCGACCTCGTCCTCCACGGCGACCACATGAGCCCGTGGGCCGAGGCGCTCGTCTACGCGGCGTCGCGTGCCCAGCATGTCGACGAGGTGATCCGGCCCGCGCTCGAGCGCGGAGCCTCCGTCGTCTGCGACCGTTACCTCGATTCGTCCGTCGCCTACCAGGGCGCCGGCCGCGAGCTCGGGCTCGAGCGCGTCCTCGAGCTCAACCTCGTCGCGGTCGGAAGCCTGCTCCCCGACCGGACCTTCCTGCTCGTACTCGACGCTGATGACGTGTCGCGGCGTCTGAGCGGCGAGCACGATCGGCTCGAGCGCGAGTCGACGGAGTTCTTCGCGCGCGCCGCCGCCGGCTATCGACAGCTCGCGGAGCGATTCCCGGAGCGGATCGTCGTTCTCGACGCCACGCGCCCCGCCGAGGAGCTCGCGGAGGAGGTGTATGGAGCTCTTCGCGTCCGTACCTGAGCAGGCCGAGGCGAAGCAGCTGCTCGGCGCC
>JBGSXQ010000237.1:0-14268 GCA_041751315.1 Gaiellaceae bacterium
GGCTCGACGACGCGATCCTGATCAAGGACAACCATCTGCGCGCTGCGGGCTCGATTGCCGCAGCCGTCGAGCTCACGCGAGCCGCATCCGACCTGCCGATCGAGGTCGAGTGCGACAACCTCGAGCAGGTGGCCGAGGCGCTCGAGATCGGCGTCGACGCGATCCTCCTCGACAACATGACGCTCGACCAGTTGCGCGACGCCGTCGTGCTCACCGCTGGGCGGGCACGCCTGGAGGCATCGGGCGGCGTGAGCCTCGACACCATCCGGGCCATCGCGGAGACCGGCGTCGACGAGATCTCCGTCGGCGCGCTCACGCATTCCGCCCGCTCACTCGACGTCTCACTGGAGCTCACATGACCCTGACCCTGACACCCACCGAGATCTCGGCCATGCAGGAGGAGATCCGCGCCCTGGCCACCGAGCGTGGCGCGGTGATCCTCGCCCACAACTACCAGGTGCCCGAGGTGCAGGACGTCGCGGACTTCGTCGGCGACTCGCTCGGGCTCTCGCGTGAGGCGGCTGCGACCGAAGCCGACGCGATCGTCTTCTGCGGCGTGCACTTCATGGCCGAGACCGCCGCGATCCTGAGCCCGCAGAAGACCGTCCTCATCCCCGACCTCGACGCCGGCTGTTCGCTGGCCGAGTCGATTTCTGCGGAGCAGCTCCGCGCGTGGAAGGCCGAGAACCCCGGCGCGGTAGTCGTCTCGTACGTGAATACGTCCGCCGAGGTGAAGGCCGAGAGCGACTACTGCTGCACGTCGGGCAACGCGAAAGGTGTCATCGAGTCGATCCCCGTGGACACCGAGATCCTCTTCCTGCCGGACATGTTCCTCGGGCTCTGGCTCGAGAAGGTGACGGGCCGGAAGCTACGGATCTGGATGGGCGAGTGCCACGTTCACGCAGGCATCCGCCCGCAGGACATCACGCGCTGGCAGGCCGATGCGCCCGACGCCGAGTTCCTCGTTCACCCCGAGTGCGGCTGCGCCAGCCAGTGCATGGCGTTCGGCAACGAGAACACGCACATCCTCTCGACCGAGGGGATGATCAAATTCGCGCGCTCGTCGCCGAAGAAGCGCTTCCTCGTCGCGACCGAGACGGGGATCATCCACCGGCTCAACAAGGAAGCTCCCGAGAAGCGGTTCGAAGCCGTCTCGGAGAAGGCGATCTGCCGCTACATGAAGATGATCACGCTGCCGAAGCTCCGCGACTCGCTGCGCGACTGGAAGTACGAGGTCACCGTGCCTCAGGAGATCGCCGAGCGCGCGCGCGGCGCGATCGACCGCATGGTCGCGATCTCGTGAAGAGCCTTACGCCGGCGCAACGGGCGTTCCTCGAGAACCCGTACATCGCCGTCGTGACCACGTTGCGGCCGGACGGCTCGCCGCATTCGACCCCGCTGTGGGTCGACGTCGACGACGAAGGTGTCTCCGTCAACACCGCGTGGCCCCGCGCCAAGCCGCGCTACCTCGCAGCCGACCCACGTCTGTCGCTCGTCGTCGTCGATCCGAACGACGAGCTCCGCTGGCTCGCGATCACCGGGACTGCGACTCTTGTCGACGAGGGCGCGAACGACCAGATCGACCGGCTCGCGGGGAAGTACCGCGGCCACGACCGCTACATGTCGCACCGCGAGGGCGAGACGCGCGTGTCGGTGCGCATCTCGCCGACGTTCGTCGAGGCTCGCGGTATCGACTGACCGGCGGCGGTCGCGTCGACCGGTTGGTTTACGCCTGAAGCGGCGCACCAACGGCGCGGTCGCGCCCCGCGACGGTGCGCTTCAGCGTCTCGCCTGCCGTCTACGCGGCCCGGATCGAATGCACCGGCGGCAGATTCGTGGCAGCACTGAACCACGTCTTGCCGGCATCGCCCGAGCCGAAGACGTCGCCTGAGGTCGCGCCGAAGTAGAGGCCCATACTCGCGCCTGAGCCCTCGCCGCAGAACGCCTGGCGGAGGATCGTGAGATAGGCGTCGTCCTGTGGGAGACCGTCGCCGCGCTCGATCCAGCTCGCGCCTGCGTCGCGCGTCTCGTAGACACGCACCTTGCCCTCGGGCGTCGTGCGATCCATGTCGGCAACGAGCGGGATCACGTAGGCCGAGTCCGGGTCGTCCGGGTCGATCACCATCGGGAAGCCGAAGTCGGAGGGAAGGCCGTCGGCGATCGAGACCCAGCTCTCGCCCGCGTCGTCCGAGCGGTACACGCCGCCGTGGAACTGCATGAAGAGGCGCTCGGGCTGCTTCGGCGCGCGGTGCATGTTGTGGACGCATAGGTCGATCGTGTCGGCGCGCGCCTCTTCGGGCATGTAGCGCGGGTAGAGGTTCTTGTTGCCGTGACGCCACGTCTGGCCGCCGTCGTCGGTCAGCCAGACGCCGACGGCGGAGATCGCAAGCGCCACGCGCGAGGGATCGCCCGGCCAGGTCGCGATCGAGTGCATGCACATGCCCCCGGCTCCCGGGCTCCACTCCGGACGGGTCGGCTGCTCCCAGAACGCCTTGTTCAGCTCCCAGCTCGCGCCGCCATCGTGGCTCTCGAAGAGCACGCCCGGCGCGCCGCCCGAGTAGAGGTGGTCGTCGCCCTCGGCCGGGACGATCGTCCACAGGCGCTCGAGCGGCTTCTCCGCGTCTTCGGGAAGCTCGACTCCGGTCGCCTGCTGCCACTCTGCCGAGAGGTCGTCGGTATAGAAGATCTTCGGTCCGTAGAAGGCCGAGGTCACGCAGGCGAGGCTGCGGCCGCTCCTCGGGTCGCGGGTGGCGAACTCGACCGGCTCGCCCGCGAAGTGCCTGGAGGTGATCTCGAACGAGTCACCGTGTCCCTCGAGCACGAACAGCCCCTTCTTCGTTCCCACCAGTAGCTCAGTCACTTCTCATCCTCCCGAGATCGCGGGTATGACGTGCAGCCGATCACTCGCGCCGACCGCCGTGTCCTCGTGTCCGTAGTCGCGGTTCACGAAGACGTTGATGTGCTCGCGGATCGCTCCGCGCTCGTCCAGGATCCAGCCCTTGACGCCGGGGTGCTCGCGCTCCAGGGCTTGCAGCACCTCGGCGACGGTCGAGCCTGCGAGCTCGATCTCGCGCTTACCTCCGGCGAGCTCCGAGAGCGGAGCCCGAAGCCTCACGACCGGCACGGATCGATCCTAGAACGCATCACTTCGTTAGACGACGAACGGACTGAGAACTCATCGACCGTTTCGGACAGGTCGGGGGTCAGACCCGGAACGGTAGAAGGCAGCGTCTGCTCCCAGTGGGCAGGATCGGGGCGCGTCCCGAACGGACACCCCAGGGGTCAGACCCTAAGGGTCTGACCCCACACGTTTCCGCGCGCGGGTCTGATCCCACCGTCGCCTACAGCTCGAGCACGCCGTGCGGTGCGCCGTACTCGGCGAGCTTCTCGAGGAACGGCTGCGGCGGGAACGCCTCCGGGCCGAGAACGCCGGCGCCCTTCCACGAGCCATTCGCGAGGATCTCTAGTGCGATGACCGGGTTGATGGCGGTCTGCCAGACGACGGCCTGCGAGCCGTACTCGCGCATCGTCGTCTCGTTGTCTGCGACGTGGTAGACGTAGGTCTTCCGCGGAGCTCCGTCCTTGCCGAGCCCGGTGACGAGCGTGCCGGCGCAGGTCTTTCCCGTCATCCGCTCGCCGAGCGTCGCCGGGTTCGGGAGCGTTGCGGCGACGACGTCGCGCGGAGCGACCTCGACGCCCTTCACCGTGATCGCCTCCTTCGAGTCGAGCCCGAGCTTCGCCAGCGTCTTCAGCACCCCGATGAACTCGTCGCCGAGCCCGTACTTGAACGTGACGCGCTTGCAGTCGATCCAGCGCGGCACCAGGAGCACCTCCTCGTGCTCGACGTTCACGCACTCCACCGGCCCGATGCCCTCGGGGAAGTCGAAGACCTCCGGCTCCGAGAACGGCTCGGTCGTGAACCATCCGCGCTCGCGCTCCCAGATCACGGGCGGATTCAGGCACTCCTCGATCGTCGTCCAGATGGAGAAGGTCGGCGCGAAGTCGTAGCCCTCCACGACCAGGTTCGCGCCGTCGCGGATTCCGACCTCGTCGATCTCGGAGAAGAGCTCGTCGGCGGCATAGCGTGCGAACACATCCGCGGCGCCCGGCTCGACGCCGATGCCGACGAGGGCGAGCAGTCCCTTCTGCTCCCAGGCCGAAGAGCGCTCGAACTGGTAGTCGCCGAGCTTGACACCGACCTCCTCGTACGGCCGCTCAGGATGCGGCTCGGAGAGCGTCATCGCCATGTCCAGGTACGTCACCCCGGCCTCGAAGCACGCGTCGAAGATGGGGACGTTGAACAGCGGGTCGACGGAATTGAGCACGGCGTCGGCACGCGTCTCGCGGACGAGCGCGATGATTGCGTCCTTGCTGGATGCGTCGATCGCGTGCGCGGAAAAGCGTCCGTCGTCGAGCGCGGAGACGACTTGGGCGGGCCGCTCCAGGTCGTAGTCCGCGAGCGCGCAGTGCTCGAAGAACGAGCGACGGCTTGCGGTCTCGGCGAAGGCAGAGCCGACGCCACCCGTTCCGGTGACGAGGATTCTCACGGCCGAGGGGTTCTACACGAACGCCTCTGTTGTGGCGTCACCTTGGACGACGATACGCTCCGCGGGAGATCCCGGATCGGAGGTTCATGTGAGCGTTTCCGTAACGCAGCAGAAGCAATACATCGGCGGCGAGTTCGTGGACTCGACGTCGGGCGAGGCGATGGATATCCTCAACCCCGCGACCGGCGACGTGATCGCAGAGGTCCCGCGCGGAACGGCCGATGACGTGACGAAGGCTGTCGCGGCCGCGAGCAAGGCCTGGGACGAGTGGCGCTTCAAGACGCCGAAGGACCGCATGGAGCTCCTCCTGGCACTCGCGGACATCATCGACGAGAACGCCGAGGAGCTGGCACGGCTCGAGTCGCTGAACGTCGGCAAGCCGTGGTGGGTCGCGGTCGACGAGCCCGGCGCCATGTCCGACAACCTGCGCTTCTTCGCAGGCGCCGCGCGAAACCTCGAAGGCAAGGCTGCGACGGAGTACGTCGAGGGCTACACCTCGATGATCCGCCGCGAGCCGCTCGGCATCGTCGCCGGGATTTGTCCCTGGAACTACCCGCTCTTCATGGCGATGTGGAAGATCGGCCCCGCGCTCGCCGCGGGCAACGTCCAGATCATCAAGCCTGCCGAGCAGACGCCGCTCACGATGCTTCGTTTCGTCGAGCTCGCGCAGGAGGTCATCCCGCCGGGCGTCCTGCAGGTCGTGACAGGGGACGGGATCCCGGTCGGCGACGCACTCGTGCGCAATCCGGACGTTCGCCTCGTCTCGCTGACCGGCGACACTCAGACGGGGAAGATCATCGCGAAGAACGCCGCGGACACCGTCAAGCGTGTCCATCTCGAGCTCGGCGGTAAGGCGCCTATGGTCGTGCTCGACGACGCCGACCCGGCGACGGTCGCGGAGGCCATCAAGATCGGTGGCTACTTCAACTCCGGCCAGGACTGCACCGCATCGTCACGGATCCTCGTCAGCGAGAAGATCTACGACGACGTCCTCGCCGAGACCGTGAAAGCCGTCGAGTCGATGTCGGTGGGGGATCCCGGGACGGACGACGAGATCGGCATGGGACCGGTGATCTCCGCCGAGCAGCAGGAGCGCGTCCTCGGCTTCCTCGAGCGTGCAACTGATGCGAAGGCGACGATCGTCACCGGTGGCGAGACCGTCGGTGATCGCGGCTTCTTCGTGAAGCCGACGATCGTGACGGACGTCGATCAGAAAGCCGAGATCGTGCAGAACGAGGTGTTCGGCCCCGTCGTGACGATGCAGTCGGCATCCTCCGACGACGCCGCGATCGAGATGGCGAACGACGTGCGCTACGGCCTCGCCGCGTCCGTGTTCTCGCAGAGCCTCGGCCGCGCGATGAAGGTCGCCGCTCGGCTCGACTTCGGCACGGTGTGGGTGAACGAGCACCTCTTCCCGCTCACGTCCGAGATGCCGCACGGCGGCTTCAAGGAGTCGGGCTACGGGAAGGACATGTCCATCTACTCGATGGAGGAGTACACGCGGATCAAGCACGTCTGCGTGAAGCTCGCCGAATGACGACGGCGGAGTCGCAGTCGGCGGATGTTCGCCTCGAGAACGTCGTCAAGCGCTTCGACGGAACGGTCGCCGTCGACGGGATCTCCGTCGAGATCCCGCGCGGGGCGTTCTTCGCGTTGCTCGGGCCCTCCGGGTGCGGGAAGACGACGACGCTCCGCATGATCGGCGGCTTCGAGGAGCCGACCGAGGGTCGCATCTTCCTCGGCGCTCAGGACGTCGTCGGGCGGCCCCCGTACAAGCGCGACGTCAACACGGTGTTTCAGAGCTACGCGCTCTTCCCGCACATGTCCGTCGAGGACAACGTCGCGTTCGGCCTCGAGCGCAAGGGCGTGGCGAAGGATCAGCGAAACGGCCGTGTCGCTGAGATGCTCGAGCTCGTGGGCCTGTCCGGCTACGCGAAGCGCAAGCCGAAGCAGCTGTCCGGCGGCCAGCAGCAGCGGGTGGCTCTCGGCCGCGCACTCGTGAACCACCCGCGTGTGCTGCTGCTCGACGAGCCGCTCGGCGCCCTCGACCTGAAGCTGCGCAAACAGATGCAGCTCGAGCTGAAGCGGATCCAGCACGAGGTCGGCATCACGTTCGTCCACGTCACACACGACCAGGAAGAGGCGATGACGATGGCCGACACGATCGCCGTGATGAAGAACGGCAGGATCGAGCAGCTGGGCCCGCCGACCGAGCTCTACGAGCGTCCTGCGACCGCGTTCGTAGCGGGGTTTCTCGGCGCGTCGAACCTGCTGTCGGGGAGCATCGAGGGCCCAGACGCGATCCGCCTCGACGACGGCACGCTCGTCCGAGCGATCGTGAACGGTCGCTCGGGCAAGGCCGCCGCCGGGGTCCGGCCGGAGAAGATCACCATCGGTGCGGGAGGAGGCGCGAACGAGCTTGCGGGCACGGTCGCCGAGACCGCGTACATCGGCGTCGCGACGCAGGTCGTCGTCCGCACTGCAGTGGGCGTCGTGCACGTCTTCGCACAGAACATGGACGCGGGAGGACGTGTGCCCGCGCCCGGGACAACCGTCGTACTGAGCTGGGCGCCGGAGTCGACGTTCGTCGTCGACCACGACGACTCGGCACTCGAGGAGGAGGACTGATGAACCCGAGATTGACGCGAAACGAGCTTCTGCGGCGTGGTGCGGCGGGAGGCGCGCTCCTCGCCTTTCCGTCGATCCTGGCCGCGTGCGGCGGAGGGAGTGGTGACAGCTCGGCCGACGGCGGCGAGCTGAAGAACGTCCTGAACTTCGCGAACTGGCCCCTCTACATCGACGAGGACAAGCCGACGACGCTCCAGGACTTCACGACCGAGACGGGCATCAAGGTCAACTACTTCGAGGAGATCAACGACAACGCCGACTACTTCGCGAAGATCCAGGGCCCGCTCTCGCAAGGCCAGAGCATCAACCGCGACATCTTCGTGTTCACGGACAACTCGCGCTTCCCGGGCATCCTCTTGAACGAGGGGTGGGTGCAGAAGCTCGACAAGGACCTCATCCCGAACGTCGAGAATCTCGTCGCCGCGCAGGCGTCTCCGCCCTTCGATCCGGATCGCGAGTACTCGCTTCCGTGGCAGTCGGGCATGACCGGCATCGCGTGGAACTCGGATCTCACGGGCCCGGTCACGTCGATCGAGCAGCTGCTCACGGATCCGAAGCTCAAGGGCAAGGTCTCGATGCTCACGGAGATGGCGGACTCGGTCGGATTGGTGATGCTCGCGAACGGCGACGATCCCGACTCGGTCTCCGACGACACGTTCAACGCGGCCATCGATCGCGTGCAGGCGGCCGTGGACTCGGGCCAGATCGTGCGCTTCACGGGGAACGACTTCGCACAGCCGCTCACGAACGGGACGTTCGCGGCGTCGGTCGCGTGGTCGGGCGACATCGTCCAGCTCCTCGCCGACAACCCGAAGCTCAAGTGGGCGATCCCGTCCGACGGCGGGATGATCTGGACGGACAACATGCTCATCCCGGCCGGCGGGAGCGTCCCTACGGCGTCGACGTACATGAACTTCGTCTACGAGCCCGCGATCGCCGCCCGTATTGCCGCGTACGTGAACTACGTGACGCCCGTGATCGGGGCGAAGGAAGAGCTCGCAAAAAGCGATCCAGAGACGGCGAATAACACGCTGATCTTCCCGGATGAGGAGACGCTCGCCCAGGTCAAGCAGTTCGACTCCGAGGCGCTCAACAACGACGAGTACATCACGCGCTGGCAGGGCGTTCTCGGGCAGTAGATGAACCCCAGTGCCAGACACCGAAAAATCCCGCGGTTCAGGCGCAGCGGCTGAATAGACATGGCCCTACGTCTGAACCGCAGCGCCTGCGCTCACGAGGCTGTTGAACGATTGTCGACCTCTCGGCACGTTCGACCCTTGACGACAATCGGTGTCTGACCCCGCATGGGCTCGTTCTTCCACCGGCACCCGAGGCTGACGCCATACCTGCTGCTCGCGCCCGGCTTGCTCTGGCTCGGGTTGTTCTTCGTCATCCCGCTCGGCTTCCTCGCGTACCAGTCGCTCCATTCCGGGGTCTTCCCGAGCTTCGAGTTCACCTGGGAGTTCTCGAACTTCTCGGATGCTTTGTCGGAGTACCGCGAGCAGTTCGTGCGCTCGTTCCTCTACGCCGGGATCGCGACCGTCGTCTCGCTCCTCCTCGCATACCCGCTCGTGTACTGGATCGCGTTTCGATCCGGGCCGTGGCGGAACCTGTTCCTGCTCGCGATCGTGGCGCCGTTCTTCGTCACGTACCTCATCCGCACGCTCGCGTGGCTGAACATCCTCGCCGACGAGGGGCCGGTCGTCGGCTTCCTGCGCGACGTCGACGTGCTCGGCCCGACCGACGGGCTCCTGTTCACATCGCTCGCCGTGGTCGCGGGGATCACCTACAACTTCTTCCCGTTCATGGCGCTCCCGCTGTACGTCTCGCTGGAGCAGATCGACCCCCGGCTCCTGGAAGCCGCGAAAGACCTGTACGCGTCGCCGCGGCAGGCGTTCATGCGCGTGACGCTGCCGCTGTCGGCACCGGGGATCGTCGCAGGGACCCTCCTCACCTTCATTCCCGCGGCAGGTGATTTCATCAACGCCGAGTTCCTCGGCACTCCGAAACAGCAGATGATCGGCAACGTCATCCAGGCGAAGTTCCTGGAGTCGCTCGACTACCCGACCGCCGCGTCGCTGTCGTTCGTGCTCATGGCGTTCATCCTCGTCGGGCTCCTGATCTACGCGAAGCTCGTCGGCTCGGAGAAGCTCACGGGATGAGATTCGTCAGGCGCCACCTTCTCGGCGCGTACGCCGTTCTGGCAGTTGGGTATCTGATGCTGCCGATCGCCGTCGTGATCCTGTTCTCGTTCAACCGCCCGGCGGGTCGGTTCAACTACGTCTGGCAGGAGTTCACGCTCGACAACTGGCTCGAGTGGGACGACGTGCTCGGCATACGCGAGTCCGTGATCAAGTCGATCCAGATCGGCTTGCTCGCGACAGTCGTTGCCGCCGTCCTCGGCACCCTGATCGCGCTCGCGATCGTGCGCCACGACTTCCGCGGCCGCGGGCCGACGAACGTCCTCGTCTTTCTCCCGATGTCGACGCCCGAGATCGTCCTCGGTGCCTCGCTCCTGGCCCTCTTCCTGAACATGACGAGCGTCTTCACCCTCGGGTTCTGGACGATCTTCATCGCGCACGTCATGTTCATCGTCAGCTACATCGTCGTCACCGTGAAGGCCCGACTCATCGGCTTCGACCGTCACCTCGAAGAGGCGGCGATGGACCTCGGCGCGAACGAGTGGACGACGTTCCGCAAGATCACCCTGCCGCTGCTCATGCCCGCGATCGTCGCCGCATCCTTGCTCGGCTTCGCCCTCTCGATCGACGACTTCGTGATCACCTTCTTCGTCGCAGGCAGCGAGCAGACGTTCCCCGTGTTCGTCTACGGCATCGCCCGCGTCGCCGTCCCGCCGCAGGTGAACGTCGTCGCGAGCTTCATCTTCCTGGTTGCGATAGCCCTCGCCCTCGCTAACGTCTTCTGGCAGTACCGCAGCGCCAGACGAGCACAAGGAGCCGCATAGACGACCGCGATCGAGTCGATCGACCTGCAGCGCGCCGCCAAGGAGCGCTTGAGTGCCGAGAGCATGAAGGGGCTTCGATCCCGCATCATCGCGCTCTGAAGGCCCGCACTCACGGGCTTCTAGGCGGGATGCTTCGAGATGGCCGCCATGGTTGTGCTCATCATGGCGGCCTCGGCTTCGGAGTCTGAGATGCGGCCGCCTTGAACCTCGGTGCTGGCCGCATGAACGATCGCACGGATCACCGCGAGATGCCACGCGACCGAAAGATCGCCCCGGAACGCGCCCTGCCTCTGGCCTCGTTCGATCAGAGGCTCCAACTGGTCGAGCACGGGGACGTGACGTCGGCGGAGCTCCTCCGCCGAGAGCCGGTCGATGTTCATCGCCAGTAGGGCGTGGAAGTAGGCGAGCTGTCGCCAGGTTGCCCGGAGCACTCGCTCGAGCGCCTCCACCGGCTCGCCGCGCTGTGGCTCGGCGCCTCTCATCGCCTCGACGACCAGCCCGACCGCGTGCTCCATTACGGCGTCGAGAAGGGCAGTTCGGGTCGGAAAGTGGACGTAGATGGTCGCCCTCACGACGCCTGCGCGGCGAGCGATCGCCGACATGCTGCTGTCGGGATCGCTCGCCAACGCTTCGAGGCCGGCCTCGAGGATGGCGGCGACACTGCGTTCCGCGTCGGCCCGGCGGCGTTTAGGCACGGACGGATCGGCAGCTGTCGTCGGCTTCGGCATCTCTAGTGAATGGGCATCGCGCTGGGATTCAGCCGGAGCTTCGGCACGAAGTGGCGAGCCCGCGGAAGGACAACTAGTGAGACCAAGCTGGCGACACTAGCGAGGAGCCCGGCTGCGAGGAGAGCGTGCGCGATTCCCGACGCAGCCTGTGGTCCAGCGACGGCCCCGCCTCCGGCCGCGATGGTTGCGAAGATCGCGATGCCCAGCGTGCCTCCGATCTCGTGCCCGGTCGAGTTGAGGCCGGAGATCATCCCTGTCTCCTCTTCGCGGGCGCCCGTGAGGATCGCGATCGAGACGGAGACGACGGCGACGCCAAGCCCTACACCGGCGACGAGCATTCCCGGCAGGACGTCGCGGAGGTAGCTGCCGTTCTCGCTCACGTGGGCTAGAAGTGTCATACCGGCTGCCGCGACGAGGAATGCTCCGGCAAGTGGGCCGCGGATGCCGTGTTTGCTGACGATGTGCCCGGCTGCGTGCGCGCCGATGCCAGCGGCCAGAGCGAGTGGGATGAAGGCGAGACCCGTGGCAAGCGGACCCATGCCGAGGACGTTCTGGAGGTAAAGCGAGCTCAGCAGGAAGAGCCCGAAGAGCGAGCCGGCCGCAGCGAGCATGAGGAAGAGCCCGCCGCCGACGGCGCGGTCGGCCAGTCGCTCGACGCGGAGGAGAGGCGTGCGCGTGCGGTGCTCGAGAGCGGTGAACACGCCGAGGCCGGCGAGACCACCCAGGCCGAAGAGGTGCGTCTGGACCGAAGTCCAACCCGCGCCTTCGGCCTGGGTGATTGCGAAGACGATCGCGCCGAGACTGGTCGTCGCGAGCAGCGCTCCGGCGAGATCGAGACCGCGCCAGCGCGGCTTCTCGGTGTCAGTGGGAATGATCTTCAGCGCCGCGATTGCGAGTGCGGCTGCGACGGGCAGATTGACGTAGAAGATCATCCGCCAGTCCGTGAACTCGGTCAGCACGCCGCCGACCAGCACGCCGATCGCTGCGCCCGCTCCTCCGACAGCACCCCAGGCGGCAAGCGCTCTCGCGCGCTGGTGCCCGTCGAAGGCGGACATGATGATTGCGAGCGCTGCCGGCGAGAGCATCGCCGCCCCAACCCCCTGACCCGCGCGAGCGGCAAACAGGGCCTCAGCTGTGCCCGCGAGCGCGGAAGCGGCCGACGAGACCGTGAAGATCCCGAGGCCGGCCAAGAAGATTCGTCGACGTCCGAGCAGATCGGCGGCGCGTCCTCCGAAGAGCAGCAGGCTGCCGAAGACCAGCGAGTAGCTCGTGATCGTCCAGCTGATGCTCGAGCCGGTCAGGTGAAGATCAGTTGCGAGGCTCGGAAGCGCGATGTTCACGGCGGTGATGTCGAGGATGACCATCAGCTGTGCAACGAGGAGCACCGGGAGGAGCCACCGGTGCGGTGCGTCCGCGCCGTCGGCGCGGCTCCGCGGTTCGTTCTGTGCGTGCCTGGGCCTGTGATGCATGTCTTGCTCCCTTCGTGAAAGTGGACAATACTGTCTGAGATAGTAAATCAGACAGAGCTGTCCAATGTCAAGCGCGGGAGTCGCCATGACGAATTCAGCCACTTCAACCACAAGTCGCCTCGGCGCCGAGGGAGTAACGCTTCGCTTGCCGTTGCGTCGGCCCAGCCTCCAGCCTCGGATGTAGCCTACGGCGCGCATGGCGACCACGGCTCTCGACGCGTCGGCCTATCAGCAGCTCGCCAAGGATCACCTCTGGATGCACTTCACCCGCATGGGCGGGTACGACGCGGCGGACGTGCCGATCATCGTGCGAGGCGACGGCTGCCACCTGGAAGACTCGAACGGGAAGCGCTACATCGACGCCCTCGCAGGGCTCTTCTCGGTCAACATTGGCTACTCGTTCGGCGAGGAGATCGGCCAGGCCGCGCTCGAGCAGATGCGCGAGCTGCCGTTCTACACCAACTGGTCGTACGCCCATCCGCGCGCGATCGAGCTCGCCGCCGAGGTGGCGTCGCTCGCGCCGGGCGACCTGAACCGCGTCTTCTTCTGCTCCGGCGGCTCCGAGGCGGTCGAGTCGGCCTGGAAGCTTGCGCGCCAGTACTACCAGGCGCGCGGTGGAAAGAGGATTGCCGCGGCGCTCACCGAGCCCGCGACGCGTCACGACGAGCTCGTCGCCTCGATGCACGCGGCGCCGCGGTACAAGGCGATCGCGCGCCACATCGCCTACCACGGCACGACCATGGGCGCGCTCTCGATCAACGGGATCCCCGCGCTGCGCGCGCCGTTCGAGCCGCTCGTCCCCGAGGTGCGGCACGTCTCGAACACGAATCGCTACCACCGCCCGCCCGAGGAGACTGAGGCCGAGTTCACTGCGTTCCTCCTGGCCGAGCTCGAGCAGACGATCCTCGCGATGGGGCCGGACACCGTGTGTCTGGTTCACATGGAGCCCGTGCAGAACGCCGGCGGCTGCTTCACGCCGCCCGAGGGCTACTGGCGCGGGGTGCGCGAGATCTGCGATCGCTACGACATCCTGCTCTCCGCCGACGAGGTCATCACCGCCTTCGGCCGGGTCGGCTACTGGTTTGCGTCGGAGCGCTACGACATCCGTCCCGACATCGTCACGAGCGCGAAGGGGCTGTCGTCGGCCTACGCGGCGATCGGAGCCGTGCTCGCCACGGACAAGGTGGTGGAGCCGTTCATGGGCGAGACCTCGATGTTCTCGCACGGCATCACGTTCGGAGGCCACCCGGTGATGTGCGCGATCGCGCTCAAGAACATCGAGATCATGAAGCGCGAGGGGATCATCGAGCACGTGCGCACGACCGAGGACGCGTTTCGCTCGACGCTCGCGCAGCTGCTCGACATTCCGATCGTCGGCGACCTGCGCGGCACGGGCTTCTTCCTCGCGATCGAGCTCGTCAAGGATCGGGACACACGCGAGACGTTCTCGGACGAGGAGTGCGAGAAGCTCCTGCGCGGGTTCCTCTCGAACGCGCTCTTCGACGCCGGGATGATCTGTCGCGCGGACGATCGCGGCGACCCGGTCATCCAGATCTCGCCGCCGCTCGTCGCCGGCCAGGCCGAGTTCGACGAGATCACGTCGATCCTCGGCGACGTGCTGACCGAGGCATCGGCGCTCATGCGGTCGTAAGCTCCTCGGGATGATCGAGCGCGTCGCTCTCGGGCAGGTCGCGAACGCTCGCGAGCTGCTTGCCAGCGCACCGCTGCTCGCCGGTGCCGAAGACGCGACGCTCGACGAGCTCGCGCACCGCGCTCGTCCCGTGCGCGTGCACGCGGGAGAGCTCCTGATCAGAGAGGGCGAAGAGGCCGACCGCCTCTACGTCGTGCGCAGCGGCAGGCTGCGTGTCATCGTCGAGCGCGAGGACGGGCCACATTCCGTGCGGGAGCTCGGCGCCGGCGCCGCGATCGGC
>JBGSXQ010000238.1:0-3374 GCA_041751315.1 Gaiellaceae bacterium
TCGGCGTCGGGACGGGGCGCATCGCCGTCCCCGTCGCGCTCGCCGGCGTGCCCGTCATCGGCGTGGACTCATCCCCCGGGATGCTCTCACTCGCACGGGCGGCGAGCGAGGAAGCAGGCGTGTCCGATCTCCTCGATCTCCGCGTGGGCGACCTCCGCGAGCCCCCCGTCGACGAGCGCGTGCCGCTCGTCGTCTGCCCGTTCCGCTCCCTCCTGCACATGGAGACCGAAGCCGAGAAGCTGCGCGCGCTGCGTGCAGCACGAGGGCTGCTCGAGAGGGACGGAGCGTTCGTGTTCGACGTGTTCGCGCCGAGCCGGGAGGACATCGAGGCGACGAACGCGCGCTGGCTCGAGCGCGAGCCCGGCATCTTCGAGCGCGCCGACTGGGACGAGAGCTCGCGGACGCTCTCCCTGTCCGTGCGCTGCGGCGACGTCGAGACGCGCTTCGGGCTGCACTGGCTCTCGGCTGGGGAGTGGCTCAGGCTTCTCGACGAGGCCGGGCTCGAGGTGGACGAGCTCTACGGCTGGTTCGACGGGCGCCCGTTCGTGGACGAAGAGGACATGGTCTTCGTCACCCGCCGTCGTTAGAGTCGGGCGCACGTGATCTGGATCATCGTCATCGTCGTCGTGATCGTGCTGATCGGGCTCCTGCTCGTCAGCCTCTACAACCGGCTCGTGCGGCTGCGCAACCGCGTCGACAACGCGTGGGCGCAGGTCGAGGTGCAGCTCAAGCGCCGCTGGGATCTCATCCCGAACCTCGTCGAGACGGTCAAGGGCTACGCGGCGCACGAGCGCGAGACCTTCGAGGCTGTGACGCAGGCGCGAACGCGGGCCCAGCAGGCGTCGAACCCTGCCGAGGCCGCGCAGGCCGAGGGAATCCTCGGCGCCGCACTCGGCCGCCTCTTCGCCGTCGCTGAGGCGTACCCGGAGCTGCAGGCCGACGAGAACTTCCGGCAGCTCCAGACCGAGGTCGCGGAGACGGAGAACAAGGTCGCGGTGAGCCGGCAGGTCTACAACGACACGGTGCTCACGTACAACAACGCCGTCCAGACGTTCCCCGGGCTCGTCGTCGCGGGGCCGTTCGGCTTCACGATCCGCGAGTTCTTCGAGGTCGAGGACGAGGCACATCGGGAGGCGCCGTCCGTCGCGTTCTAGTCGCCGGCCTGGCGGTCGCGGCAGTCGTCGCGCTCGCGCTTCCCGGCGTCGCTCGAGCAGACAGCTTCTCGCTTCTGTCCGCGGACGTCGCCGTCGACGTCCAGCGCGACGGATCGCTCGGGGTGAGTGAGCGCCTCGAGGCGGCATTCTCGGGCAGCTTCAACTTCGGCTACCGCGACATCCCGCTTCGCGACGGCGAGTCGCTCGTCTTCCCTTCGGTCGCCGAGCATGGCGTCGCTTTCCGGCTGGGGACGCAGACGGCGCTCGAGCCCGGACAGCCGGGTACCTTCGGAGTCGAGCGGCGCGGCGACACGACGCGGATCGTCTGGTACTTCAACGCACGCGATCAGACGCGGGCGTTCACGATCTCGTACACGCTGCGCGGGGTCGCAGTCGCATACGACGACGTCGTCGACGTCAACCTGAAGGTGTGGGGTGACCAGTGGGACGCGTCCCTGTCACGTCTCGTGGCGATCGAGACCGCGCCCGCCGAAGTGCTACGCGCCTGGGGCAAGCCCGTGTGGGTGCGCGGCGACGTCGAGCTCGTCGGGACGCGCGCGACCCTGAGAGCGGTGAACGTGCCGCCACGCCAGTTCGTCGAGCTGCGCACCCTGATCCCGCGCGCAGCGTTCTCGTCGACCGCGGGCATGAAGGTCGAGCGCGGCGAGGGGCTCGACCGCATCGTCGCGGAGGAGCTGGCTGACGCCGAGCGCTACGAGACCGACCGCGAGCGGATCGACTCCCTGAAGGCACACCCCTTGCGGACGGGTCTCGTCGCGCTCGGGATCGCGACACTGCCGACGCTGCTCCTCGTCTGGCTCGTGTTCTGGTTCCTGGGCCGAGAGCGGAGGACCGGCTACGAGCGCGAGTACGAGCAGGAGCCGCCGACGGAGACCGAGCCCGCGCTCATCCCCTCGCTCCTGCGCCAGGGTGGCGAGGCCGGATCGTACGAGTTCACGGCGACGCTCTTCGACCTCGTCCGCCGCGGCGTCTACAAGGCGGAGCCCGTCACCACGGAGCGCTCGATCTGGGGCGGCCTGCGCACAGAGACGATCTCCGACCTCGAGATCTCCGCAGGCGAGAAGACCGAGCTGCGCAACTGGGAGCGCGACGTCGCGAACGTCATCGACGGCGTGCTCGACGGCGGCACGGAACGCCTCTCACGCTTTCGCGACGAGATCGAGGACGAGCGCACGTCGATGCACACGCGCTTCTCGTCCTTCAAGGAGCACGTGGGCGAGGAGACGGCGCGCCGCAAGTGGTTCAGGTCGAACGGCGCCATCCCGCTCGTGGTGGGGGTCGCCCTGTTCGCGCTGGCGGGCGGGCTCCTCGTGTACCTCGGCGTGCGCGACTGGCGTCCGGTCTACCCGCGGTACTCGGACGTCCTCCTCGTCGGGATCGGCGCGTGCCTGATCGCCAACGCCGCGCTCTGCCTCGGCACGCTCGTCTTCAACAGGAGGCTCTGGCGGCGCCGAACGCGCCCCGGCCAGGAGGAGGCCGAGCGTTGGGAGGCCTTTCGACGCTATCTCTCCGACTTCCCGCGCCTCCAGGAGGCACCGCCCGCGACGCTCGAGCTGTGGGAGCGGTTCCTCGTATACGGGATCGCCTTCGGGATCGCCGAGCGCGTGCTCCAGGGAGCGCAGCTGCACATGCCTGAGGCACTCGCCGAATCGAGCGCGATCTACTGGATCTCGCCGCACGGCGACCTCGGCTCCGGCGCGTCGAGCATGTCGATCGGCGATCTGGCGTCGGGCTTCGGGAGCGCGCTCGCTCCTCCCAACTCCGGATCGGGCGGGGGCGGCGGGGGATTCTCCGGCGGTGGTGGTGGAGGCGGCGGCGGTGGGGGCGGCGGCTTCGGTTAAAGGCGAAAAGGCGAAGAGGCGAAGAGGCCGGTGCATCGCTGAAGCAATGCACCGCGCGAATCGCTTCAGCGGCTCGCCCGCCGGTGCAGCTCGTAGAGCACGATAGCGCCCGCCGCGGCGACGTTCAGCGACTCGGCTCCTCCCGGCATGCCGATCGACGCCTTGTGACACTGTGTCACAAGGCTCTGCGGCAGCCCTTCGCGCTCGGAGCCGAGGAGCAGCGCGACGGGCGGTGTGAGGTCGATCTCGGCGAGCGGCTCACCGCCGTGTGCGACGAGGGCGATCCGCCGCTCGGGAAGCGTCTCCCAGCTTACGAGCGGCGCGCGGAAGATCGCTCCTGCCGAAGCGCGTAGCGCCC
>JBGSXQ010000239.1:0-9618 GCA_041751315.1 Gaiellaceae bacterium
GCTGCGTGCGGCAACCGCCGCCCGGGAGAGCGGCGCTCCCTGAGACACCGGGGCGGCGAGCTCTCGTCCCAGAACCTTCTCGAGCTCGCTCTCCGGGACCAGAGCGGCCATCGCCTGCGCGTCGCCCGCAAGCTCGGCCGTGCGGAGATCAGTAGCGCGAAGGATCGCTCCCGCCTGAAGGTCGTGTGCCGCCGCAATCACGGGTGTCATCGCGGTCGTCGCGCTGTACACCGACCAGTAGCCGGCCATCGCCGCCAGGACGAGAGCGACCCCTACCAGCGGGAGCGGCCGCGCCAGCCGACGCGTGATCGTGGGCCGCGCGGGTTCGGCTTTCTCAGGGCTACGAAGGCGGACGTGAGGGCGACCGTTGGTACTCGGCTGGACGTCGGAATCCGCGCCCCGCTCGAGCCCTTGAGTCCACAAACTCGGACCTTTCATCGCTACGCGGCTCCCTCCTCGTCAACGACTTGCGCCTCTACTCCCTATGTCGTGCGCAGACCGGCGAAAGTAACGAGACGCCTGCGAGGTGCCGCGCGCCTCTCGCCGTGGATACGCAGGTTTCGACTATAGCAGTGCTTACACTGATATTCAGCTAAAGAACTGAGGAGGCGGCAAAGCGCCCGGCAGCCCGTTCTGGCGGCCGGGTCGGTTCGGATCTATGGGGCCTAGGCGCCTGCCAAGACGAACCGACCCGGGAGTCGTCAGGTGATCGTCTTCAGAGCGAGACCGTCAGGCGATGCGTCGACGCCCTCGATCCATGAGATACGGCGAATCCGCGACTTGATCCCCGGCAGAGCGATCAGTTTCTTGCCGAGCGCAATGGCGCGGTCACGGAGCTCGCTGTAGGGCGGCCTCTGTGGAGGATTCACGAGCAGGACATAGAGATCCGTCTTGCCCGGCTGCCCGTCGACGGCCTCCTTCAGCACGAACTCCGGCCGCGAGCCGAACAGGACGAGGCGCTCGCGCTGAGAAGGGGTGACTGCGTACGCCGCTTGGGTTAGAAGCTGGATCAGTGCGTAGAAGGGGCACTCGTCGGTTCCGATCTTCACCTCGGCGAGGATCGGGGTGCGGTCGTGGTCGTTCGCGAGGAAGAGGTCGACTTCGAGGAGCGCGCCCGGATCCTGGTTCGGCTTTGGCTTCGCGCGTGCGAGCGGGACCTCGCGGTCGATATAGCGGAAGTCGAGCTTGGAGTTTCCGTCCACGTGCCAGACGTCGCGTCTCGCGAGTCGAGCGGCCACGTCGGCCGTTCGCACCAGGTTGGCGCCGTGCCGAATCCCGGAGGTTCCTTGAACGCCGAACGTATGGCCTATGGGATGGAACGGCTGATAGTTCCGATACTCGCGTGCAACGATCTCGACGCTCTCATGGAAATCTTGCGCGAGGCAGGTCCTCGACGCGCGCGTGGCCGGACGCGTGGATGTGGTGGAGCGGCATGTCGAGAGACTCCAGGAGTTGCCTGGTTCGCCTTCCCGAAGGCTGATCGAGGTAGCCGGGCCAGAGCGACCAGATCGCAGTCGCGCCCTCGAGACAATCCGCCCGGGCGAGTTCCGGGAGCGTCGAGCTCTGGATAAGGACAACCAGCTCCGCAGAGCGCTCACGGATCTCCTCCCGGAAGATCCGGTGTCGGCGAAGCTGGTTCACCCTCCCGAATTCTCCTGACCGCTTGACAAGGATCCGTTGCCGGTCGGGCACGTAGACACGCAGCCCCGAGAAACCCGGATGAGGAATCGTGGTGCGCCCGGTGGCCGCGGCGATCGTCGCCGTGTAGAGGTCGATCACCAGGGTTCGTCCCGCCCGTACGCACGCTCTGTAGATCGAGACCAGCCGATCGATGTTCTGGCTGGCGCTGAACACGACGGCGAGGCCACGTGTCGAACCGAAGGTCTTGGCCATTGCAAGCTCGACCGCGCGCTCATCGAGCCCGACCGGGTCTCTGTCATCCACGCGTACACGCGTCCCCTCGAGCAGGAGAACGTCGACGTCCACGGGCGGGTTCACGACAAGCTTTCGTACGAGCGATGCCTTGCGGCCATGAGCGCGGAAGTCACCCGAGTAGAAGAGGCGCCGACCGCTCGCCTCTACCAGCAGCCCATACGAGTCGAAGGCACTGTGGTCGACTAGGTACGGCGTGATCGTGAACGGCCCGAGCGTGAAGGGCGCACGATCCTCGAGATGGCCGGCACTTGTCAGCCGGAGGCCGGACGGCGAGAAGAACGTCGCCGCATCGAGGATCGCTGTGGCAGCTTTCCCCGCATAGATCGCGACTGAGGAGTCGGCCTTCGCGAGGAGGCCGAAGTGGTCCTGGTGGGGGTGCGAGAGCACGACACCGAGTAGGGATCCGTCGCCGGGCGTCCCCAGACCCCGGATGCTGGGAAGAGCCGCGTCCTTCAAGGACGCTGCGTCGAGCGGGAGGCCCAGGTCGAGCACGATTCGTTCGTCCGCGGCTTCCAGCTCGACGCAGGTGCCGCCAACCTCGCTCGCGCCGCGGTGTATCCGAACTCGCATCAGAGAGCTTCGCCGAGCACGCAAGTCGCACGCGGTCCCGGTTTGGAGATCGCCCCCCCCGGCCGGTGCGTCACGGCGACGGTGTGTGTGCTCGAGTGAGCTCTTCAGTTCGTCAACTGCCGCCTCAAGCCCGACCAGTTCCGCGCAGGTGTCGAAGGCATCCACGAAGTCGAGGACGCGGAGCCGAAACTCGTCTCGCGTGCCCCACGCGGGATCCCAGTTCGTGTCGGTGTCGCCCGCCTTCTCCGCGTAGCGGACGGCTGCCGCGATCGGGCACATCGCCAGGTCGCTTTCATACGCCCCCGCCCCGATCGTCACTCCCGGCTCCTGGATGCCCGCGAGCATGGCACCGGAGAGCACGTCCGGCAGTCGCGCTACCGCGATCTCTAGGTCGGCGACCACACTCATTCTCAGAGAAGTCCACCGGAGGAGAGCATCGACTTACGGCCGGGGTAAGAGCGCGCGTGGTCTGGGAGACTCCTCACGATGCCAGGCTCGATGTGGATGCTTCGTTGCTCGGAGTGCTCCAACGCGTTAGAGATCCACACAGGAGCTGGATTCCGACCAGCGTGCGGGTGCGCCTTCGGGTTCGACCAGTTCGTATGCAGCGGCTGCGGGCGATTTCAAAGCGTGGCATCACTCTGCGAACACGACGCTGAGCGTGATCGGTGCGAGCGTTGCGATGCACGGCTGGAACGCTGGGCTGGTCGGGTGGACTTCAGGGCCGGCAAACCGGATCAGCGATCGGCGCTGACAGAGGTCGTTGAAGGTCCCTGCCCCGCGTGTGGTGCATCCCTGACAGCCACCGAAGTCGGCCTTTGGGACTAGAGACGCCGTCTCGCCCGGAATGGGAGATCAGTTAGCAAGCGGAGTCGGCGCCGTCGTCCGGCGCGAGCCGTCTCAGAGATCGCCTCCGGCCGCAGCGAGGCGACCAACTCGGCAACCGCAATCAGGTCCGGGTGGTTGCGGAGTAGCTCGCGTACTTCACGGTCGAGACGCGAGCGCACGCCTGCCGTCACGGAGCGACACCCTCCTGCTCGAGATTGGCGCGCAGGACGGCCAGCGCTCGCTGGAAGCGCATCTTCGCCGCCGCCTCGCTGATCCCGAGCGCGCCCGCGATCTCCCGGAACGAACACCCGCGGAGAAGCCTCATCACGATCACACCGCGCTCGCCGGGCTCGAGCAGCATGAGCGCATCGATGACGACGGCGCCGTCGTCGCCACCTCCATCAACCGCGGGCAACTCGTCGAAAGACCCGTCCCATGCAGGGTCGGCGAGCGAAAGCCGGCGACGCCTCGCATCGTCAGCGAAGCGGCACTTCGCGATGGTGTGCAGCCAGGCTGGCAGCGAGTCGGGGACGAAGCCACCACCAGAGAGAGCCACGGTCGCGTCGAGGAACACTTCCTGGGCAAGGTCCTCGGCGCGATCCGGGTCGCCAGTCTTGCGAGTGAGGTAGCGGTGGATCTGCGCATGGTGGCGCCGGAAGGCCAGCTCGGCGAGGCCTTCCACCTACTCCCTTTGTCGCGCGCAGACGACGAAGGTAACGGGCTGTGATGACAGCGTGTCCATGGCCCGTGAGCGGATGCTTCCCACGGCCAGCGTAGTACTCGGCTCGAGCTCTGCACCAGTGTCCCTTCTGGACATGGCCTGGACGGACACGTCCTGATGGGCGTCTTGTCAGACGACTCGAACCTGTGCGAGAACTGGGGGATGGAGTCACGATGATCGTCTACGCCGTGGTCGACGAGACCATCTCGCCCACGAGCCCGCTCGGCGACGCGATCGACGTCTTTCTCTGGCGGGAGGATGCTGAGCGCTTCATCGAGGAGATCGACGGCGACGACCCGGAGCTCGCGGAGCTGCTGCGAATCGAGGAACGAGAGCTCGAGGCCGGCAGCCGCTACTCCGGCGTAAAGCTCTAGCGGGTCTACGCGTCCCGCGACATGAGTGGAATCGGGAGACCTTGTCTTTCCCTGCTCTGAGGCTGTTTTTCGCAGATCCTGCGGACAATTCGCGGACTGTTCGCGGACACCCCCGGTGCACCCTGCCCGGCGATGCGCGAACCGGAACCCACCGTGGAACTGCACCAGCGCTGGCCCGAGGGGCCCGGCGCATGGGGCGAGCGTAGAGACCCAGCCGTCCTGCGTTCCGACGCACGGCCCGGTCGAGCCGTTCGAGACTCCGGCTCTCGGCTCATCGTCGCAATCGCGGCCGGCCTCGCGTTCACCGTGGGTCTGTACGGGATCGCTGCAAACCGGGATCTCGTCGCAGCGATCGGCCTCTGTGCCGTCGGCCTGACCGCCCTGGCGCTGAAGGCCGCCGCCGGCATGCGGGTGCAAGCGCTGAAGCGCCGGTGCGAAATGCTTGGGCGCGCTCGGGCGAAGTCCGAGCGCGCCCGCCACGACCTCGAGCTCGAGCTCGCGGAGCTGAGGCGACACAACGCGGAGCTCGAGTCCCGGGAGGCTGCGGTCAACGACGGTTTCGACTGGGTCGACGAGCAGGCCTCCGGACGGCTCCGGGCGCTCCTCGACCAGGCAGGTCTCGAGCTGGCCGACCTGACCGACATGGTGCTCGACGACGAGGAGGAGGAGTCGTGATCGGGCGGAGGGCGCTGCGCGCCTATGCGCCCTCGCGAGTCAGGTCCCTACGTCTCGGACTGCACGCCGAGCGCCTCCGCGGCGGCGGACAGGCCGACGTTCTTCGTCTTGCGCTTCGACTTGACCGCGTCAGTGAGCGCCACGTTCACGGATGTCGTGAGAACGAGGTACTGCGCGATGTCCATGCGCTTCGCCCCCCGCCGCCACGCGCTGACTTGGTCGGGCGTCGCTCCGAGCGCCTCGGCCGCGTCGGCCTCGTCCCGCCATCCGTAGAGGCGGAACGCCGCTTCCAGCAACGGCACTGCTCCGAGTCGCTTCTTACGCCCGGCCCGCCTTCGTTCCGGTGCAGCGGGGAGCTCCTCTGCCTCGGGCACCGTGCCCGCGTCTGCGAACACCGCCCGCTGCAGGTCCTCGAGCGGGATGCCGAGGAAGGAGGCGATCCGCATCACCTCGTGGAACGGGGGCTTGCCGATTCGCCCGAGCTCCCAGCCCTCGATCGTACCGGGACTGATGCCGAGGGTCTTGCCAAGCCTGGCGCGCGAGTAGCCCGCCGCTTCGCGGCGCTCCTGCAAGAGCCGGGCAAGAGCTGTCTGCTCAATCATCGCCGTCACGCAGATCCGTGTCTGTGGATCAACCGCTGTCGCAGCATACGCCGTCTGCCGCGAATCCACGGAGGTAGGAGATGACCCTCGAGCGGCGCGACCTGCGCACGTTCTGGCCTGAAGAGGACGATCTCGTCCCGATTTTCTCGGCGGAGCAAAACGGCGGACGCACCCGTCCCCGGCCGCCACGGCTGACGGCCGCGGACTTCACCCCGGAGCACATGCTGCGACCGAAGGCTCGTCCAGCGGCCGATGGGTGGCGCCGCGCGGTCTACGTGGCTACCGGAGGCACAGTCTCAGTCGGCCCCAGCCCGGCCGAACTGCGCCGGCGCGAGCTTGCCGCGCAGGTGAAGGCGCCGATAACCGGCTGCCGTACGGTCGCGTTCGTCTCGCGCAAGGGCGGGGTCGGCAAGACGACGACCTGCCTCCTCGTTGGGCACACGTTCGCGTTGCATCGCGGAGACCGCGTCGTCGCGCTCGATGCGAACCCGGATGCGGGAACGCTCGGGTATCGCCTCCGGCGCGAGACCGACGAGACGATCGCGACGCTTCTGCACGACCGAGCCGCGCTGCACAGGTACGCGGACGTCCGCGCCTACAGCTCCCAGGCTGAGAGCCGGCTGGAGGTGATCGCGGGCGACGACAGCCTCGATGCGAACACGCTCGAGCGCTCGACCGTCCTTGAGGCCGTCGAGCTGGTTGAGCGCCACTACAACCTGGTCTGCCTCGACACCGCGGCCGGGGTGCTCAGCCCGGCAGCTCAGGGCGTTCTCGACGCGGCCGACCAGATCGTGCTCATCAGTCCCACGGGACTCGACGGCGCGCGCGCTGCGAGCTCGACGCTCGACTGGCTCGAGGCCCACGGTCACGAGGATCTTGCCCACGCCGCCGTGACCGCGCTGAACGGGGTGCGCGCAGGGCAGGACGACGTCGACGTGGACCGGATCGAGGAGCACTTCGCCTCCCGCTGCCGCGCATGCGTCCGCATTCCCTGGGACTCCCACATCGAGACGGGTGCGGAGGTCGTGCTCGAGGCGCTTCGACCAAGCACGCGCGATGCGCTCCTCGAGCTCGCCGCCGCTCTCGCGCGCGGTTTTGCCGAACCATCGAGAAGGAGGTCATGAGATGTCGTTTCGCTCGTCCCTCATCGTCGCCCAGACCGATCTTGGGGGACAGCCGGACCCGCAGGGACTCCCGGGCACCGAGGCACTCCAGAGCCTCATCTCAGGCGTTGCCTTCTGGGCGCTCCTCGCAGCTCTGGCGGGTCTGCTGGTCTCGGCGGCCGTGTGGGCGCTCGCCTCCCACTCAGGCAACTACCACCACGCCTCGATGGGACGGCGCGGGACGCTTGTCTGCGCGCTCGCCGCCTTCCTCGTCGGAGCGGCGCCAGCGATCGTCGCATTCTTCGAGAACCTCGGCCGTACGGTCAAGTAACTGATGCCCGGGCGCGACATCAGCATCCCGCGACCGGAACCTCGAGGTCGCGGACTCGTTCCGGCATCGGCTCTAGCGGCTCTAACGCTGCTGGCAGTCGGAATCGTCATCGGAAGCCGGATCGCTCCGGGGCACCAACCGGTGGCGAAGGGCGTGGCATCGCCCGTAGTCCCGAGGACGGATCCGACACGCCCCACGGTCGTGCCGGCGGCTCGAACACGGCGGGGCGCAGTCACCGCCGCGGCACGCGCCGTCACGGCCTTCGACGGAGACGTGCTGCTTGAGCCTGCTCGCCTACGCACGGTCGTCTCACGTATCGCCTCCCGCGGATCACGCCTCGAACTGATCGCGGCGTTCGCGGAGGCCAGCGTTCAAACGCGGGCGAAGCTCGGCGCCGACACCGTCCCCCGGCCGGTGATCGTCCTCCGCTCGGTCCCGGTTGGCTATCGGGTCGAGCGCTTCTCGTCCGCCGAGGTCACCATCGCGATCTGGTATGTCGGCATCGTCGGTAGCGGGGCGACAGTTCAGCCGCAGCAATCGTGGCGTACGCAGGTCGTCTCGCTCGTCTGGGAAGCCGGTTCCTGGAAGGTCAGCTCGTTCGCAAGCTCCCCCGGACCGACGCCTCCCCTCTCGGCCGTAGAGACCGCCTACGCCCCGGGCGACCTCTTCGCCACGATCCCACGCTTCGAGGAGTTCGAACGTGCCGAACCGTGAGAAGCCCAGCAGACTGCATCGGCGACGCTTCGCCCTCACCTTTGTGGTAGCGGCGTTCGTCGCGGTCGTGGTCGTGCCGAACGCTGCGGCGCTCCGGTTCACGGACGCCAGCCGCCTTCCCCGGGACGGAGCGGTCGGATCGCGCTACTTCCACCAGTTCGAAGGAGTCGGAGGGTGCGGCCCGGCGCTCCCCTACCAGTTCCGGATCCTCAACGGCGCACTGCCGCCCGGGCTGTCCCTCGCATCGAACGGCCTTGTCGGCGGCACACCCACCCAGCAAGGCAGCTGGTCGTTCTGGGTCGAGCTGAGCGACCAGGATCCACCCTCCGCGGACTGGTGCCGCTCGGCGAAGTCGGAGGAGGAGTTCACGATCAATATCGGGCCGAAGGGCAGCGTCCCCGACGCCTCCCCGCCGTCCGGTTCCGGAGGGGGAGGCGTCTCGCTCAATCCATGCAATCTGCCGGTCGTCGGAAACGTCTGCGACGCCGTCGCGGGCGCGGTCAAGAAGGCTGCCGCCGAGGCGGGCGAGTTCGTCATGCGCGGTGTCACGGCGTGGGTCACGAATGCGGCGGTCTGGGTCGCGGGCAAGGTCGGCGAGCTGATCGAGAACACGAGCAGCCCCGATCTCCGAGCGGGCTGGTTCGAAGGGCAGTACCAAGCCATGGTCGCGATCGCGGGCGCGCTCGCTCTCCTGATGCTCATGCTCGCGGTCATCCAATCGGTCATCCGTCAGGACATCTGGATCCTCGCCCGCGCCGCCTTCGGCTACCTCCCGATGGCGTTCATCTTCGCGGGAGTCGCGATCGCCGCCACCGGTTTGCTCGTCGCGATCACGGACGACATGTCCGCCGCCGTCGTCGCGAGCCTTGGGACCGAGCAGTCCGACAACCTCCTCCAGGCGGTCGGAGACGCATACAAAAACGCGCTCGACGAGGACTCGGGCATCCCGCTGTTCGGCGTTTTCCTCGGCGCGATCATCCTCGCGCTCGGCGCCTTCGTGCTCTGGCTCGAGATGATCATCCGCGACGCCGCGATCTACATCTGCGTCTTCTTTCTCCCCCTCACCTTCGTCGCGATGGTCTGGCCCGCAACCAGCCGCTGGGCACGACGGCTCGTCGAGCTCCTCATCGCGATCATCCTCGCCAAGTTCGTCATCGTCTCGATCCTCACGCTCGCCACCGCAGCAATCGCCAACAGCGGCGTCGCGGTAAGCGACAGCACGACCTTCGAGCAGATGCTCGCCGGCTCGGCGATCCTCGTCCTCGCCGCCTGGTCGCCCTTCGCCCTCCTACGAATGATCCCGATGATGGAGCTCGCCGCTGCGAGCGTCATCCACCAACGGTCGGCCGTGCAGAGCGCAGCCGGATCGGCCGGTGTGCACAGCCCCGCCGTCTACATGCGTCAGGCAATGGACCGGCACTCGCGGGGGTCAACGTCCGGCAGCAGCGGCGGGAGACCGGCAGCGATTTACATCGGCAGCCCTCGCGTGCAGGGCTCCTCGTCGGCGGACAACGCGGAGTCGCGGCATTTCGACTCAGGCGGCGGCGCCGACCAGGTCGGAGGCGTGGTAAGCGCATCGGGCCGCGCGCCGACCGCATCCCCTGGGCGTTCCTCCGCTCCTTCGACGGCCGAACCTCGCACGCAGACGGGTCAGCCCGACCCGTCGCGCCCCACAACTCCCGGCGTCGCATCCGGGCCACGGCCGCCTGAGAGTCCTCCCCCGCCGCGACCGCGACCATCTGAACCGCCGCTCGACCGACGTCTG
>JBGSXQ010000240.1:0-1500 GCA_041751315.1 Gaiellaceae bacterium
TCGGGCCCGAGCCGCTCGCGCACACCGAAGCACAGGTGGCGCGGGACGAGGGGACGAGGCTTCTCGAAGTGGACGTCGTAGAGGGCAGAGCGCGTCTGGCGCTGGATCTCGAGCAGGTCGCGGAAGCCGTCCGTCGTCACGAAGCCCGTCCTCGCGACGTTGCCCTCGATGATCGCGTTCGTCGCCACCGTCGTCGCGTGGGCGAGGTAGCGAAGCTCCGAGCCCGCAACGCCGGCCTCCTCGAGGATCCGCTCCGCCGCGGCGAGGAACCCCGTCGAGGGATCGGCCGGAGTCGAGCTGACCTTGGCGATCCGCACCGCTCCCGTCTCCTCGTCGACGAGCGTGGCGTCCGTGAAGGTGCCGCCGATGTCGATGCCGAGCCGATAGGTCACGAGCGCAGCCTCCGGGTCTCCTCCTCGTCGACGCGCCGAGCGGCGACGTCGACGACTACGCCGTACACCGAGCGGGCGCGCTCCGCACTAACCTTCCCTTCGATCACGTCTCGGAGAACGCGGCCGGGGTCGCGCTCGTGCGGCGGGCCGTACCCGCCGCCGCCACAGGTGCGGTAGCTGACGCTCTCGCCCGCCTCGACCTCGACCGTGGCCTTCGAGCCGAGCCGACGCTCCTCACCGTTCGAGACGAGGACGTACTCCGCCGGCCTCCCGGCCAGCCCGCCGAAAAGACCCCACGGGCCCTCCCGGTCACGGTCGGCGAGGACGGTGAACGTGACCGGGCCGCGGGGGAAGAGATAGTCCTTGCGCAGGCCGAGCCCGCCACGGAAGCGCCCGGCGCCCTCGGAGTCCTCGACGAGCTCGAGCCGCTCGACGAGCACGGGATATCCACGCTCGGTCTCCTCCACGGGCGCGTTCTCGGTGTTCTGGCCGTGGGCCTGCACGGCGTCCGGGCCGTCGCTCGTGATGCGGCCGCCGTAGCCGCCGCCGAACGTCTCGAGGAAGCACCAATAGCCGAGCTCGGGGTCGACCGCGCCGAAGCCGGCGTGGCACATCATCCCCTTCGTGCCCGCCGGCACGCCGCCCGGCAGCGCGTCGGAGAGAGCGCGGAAGATCACCTCCACGAGCCGCGTCTGTGTCTCCCACCCGCCGACAACGGGCGCGGGCCACTCGCAGTCGGCGATCGTGCCCGGGGTCGTGTCGACCTGCAGCAGGCGGTAGAAGCCGTCGTTCACGGGAAGATCGGGGTCAATGAGGCACTTCACCGCGTACGCGCACGCCGAGTACGTCTGTGCGAAGGTCGAGTTGACGGGCGCGCGGCGCTGCGGCTCCGAGTCGGTGACGTCGAAGCGAACGCCGTCCGGACGCAGCTCCACGCGCGCGTGCAGGCGAACGCGTTCGTCGGAGTAGCCGTCGGAGTCGACGAAGCCCTCGGCCTCGTACGTGCCGTGCGGTAGCCGCTCGAGCTCGGCGAGCGTTCGGCGCTCCGTGTACGTGACGAGCTCGTCGATCGCCTCGCGCACCGTGCCGAGCCCGTGCCGGTCGATCA
>JBGSXQ010000241.1:0-16822 GCA_041751315.1 Gaiellaceae bacterium
CGGACATCCGGCTCGACGAGCCCGCGGTTGAAGGCGAGCGACACCGCCTGCGCGCGGGTGTGCACGCCGAGCTTCGACAGGATGTGCTGGATGTGGGTGGCGACCGTCTTCGAGCTGATGACGAGCTCGCTCGCGATCTGACCATGTGCCAGCCCGTCGGCGAGCAGTGTGAGGATTTGACGTTCGCGCGGGCTGAGGTTCACCTCGTGGCCATTTCTGCTGCCGTTCATGTGCCCGTTCCTGCCGCCGTTCGTGGGCCTCGGTCTCGCACGCCCGAGCGATCGCCGGACTCGCGCGAGGAGCTCACCGGCGTCGAGGGGCTTCACGAGATAGTCGTCCGCGCCCAGCATGAGGCCTGTGGTCCGGTCGAGCGCGGCGATTCGCCCGGCCGACACGAGGATCACCGGGAAATCGGGACCGTAGGTCTCGTGCAGCTGGCGCATGACCTCGAGTCCGTTCACAGGCCCGTCGAGCTCGACCTCGACGATCGCAAGCGCTGGGCGGTCGCTGCCCAGGCGCTCGAGCAGCTCGTCCCCCGTCGGGGTCGGTCGCGCGTCGTAGCCCAGCCGAACGGCCACCTGAACAGCCGTCAGGCGAGATGCGTCGTCGTGGTCGACGACAAGGATCGTGCCGCAGTCCTTCAAGCCCCAGTTCCTTTCTCCCGGAGCGGATCATGCGCTGAGAACCTCTGGAAATCAAGCCCTCGCCCTAGGGCGGTCGCCGCACGTCGATTACGGCATCCACAGCTGGGCGAACGTTGGGCGCTCGCGCAAGCTACTCCTCGTACACGCGGTGGGCCTGCGGCGGCCCCCGAGGGGGGAGCCGACGCGACTGGAGGAGGGGGAGTCTCCTCGTGCCGCTCAACTGGTGGGAGGAATCAATGGTCAGAGAGTGGACTTCGCGGCGGATCTCAGGTCGCTACGTAATTGTTCTCTCGTCGCTGCTCGTCCTTCTGGCGCTTGCAGCGACGGCGAGCGGTAACCTGGCGAACAGCGGGTTCGATGCTGCGGACGGAAACCTCGTCGTCGATGACGAGACCAAGGACTGGGCGAACGTCGGGATCGACTGTGAGTCGACACCGAAGGTCGGCTGTGCACTCGACCGGCCTACGGGAACTACCGACGACAGCTTCACGCAGGGCGCGGATGAGAACGAGCCGAATCCCGCAGTGGGCACTGGCTCGATCCCCAACAACAAGAGCGATCTGACGCGCTTCTACATCTACTCCGACTCGAACTTCGACGCCGGGCAGAACCGAAGCGAGGACTTCCTCTATCTCGCCTGGGAGCGAGTGCAGGAGCCCACGGGCACGACGAACATGGACTTCGAGTTCAACCAGAACAAGTGCGTCGCAGGCGACGCGACGTCGGTCTGCAGCAGCAACAGCGTGACGCCGGCCCGCACGCAGGGTGACGTCCTCATCAAGTACGACCTGAGCCAGGGTGGCACGAACCCGACCCTCGGGTACCACATCTGGGAGACACAGACTGGTAATTCGACAGTTACGACTCCCACGGCAATCTCGGCGATCTGCGAAGCAGGGAACAAGTTCCCGTGCTGGGGCAAGGTTCAGAGTCTGGGCACCCACTTCGAGGGATCCATCAACGCCGTAGCCGTGACTGATCCGATCGCGCCTGAGGCGCCGAGGTCGCTCTCTCCACGGACGTTCGGCGAGGCTGCGATCAACCTCACCGATGCGGGACTGTTCCCAGCACCGGGTAGCGCCAACTTCCGCTGTGTGAACTTTGGTTCTGCATATCTGAAGAGCCGCTCGTCCGATTCGTTCACAGCGGCCCTGAAGGACTTCATCGCACCGCTCGTGGTCGACATCACGAACTGCGGGAAGATCGAGCTCGTGAAGGACTTCGACTCAGCGTCCCCGTCGAGCGCGCGGGCGAACCTCTTCATCAAGAACAACGGCACGACGATCGGCTCCAAGGCGAACGCGGCAGACGGACAGGGGACCGGAGAGGTGTCTGCGTTTGCGGCCTCCTACAACATCTCCGAGACCACCGGTGACAACACGAGCCTGTCCGACTATACGACGACCGTGGCGTGCATCGACGAGGCGAACGGCAACGCAGCCGTGTCGGTCACGAATCAGGTCCTGACAGGAGTAACTCGAAGCGGCACGGTCGCCGTTGCCGTAGACAGCGACATCAAGTGCACATTCACGAATACCCTCATCACCGGGAAGATCGAGCTCGTCAAGGACTTCGACGCCAACTCACCCGCGAACGCGAGGGCGAATCTCGTGATCAAAGGGCCGAGCCCGGTGACCACCGAGGTCGGGTCGAAGGCTGACGCAGCTGACACTGAAGGAACCGGCGAGAAGACGGTCGCTCCCGGCACATACGCGATCTCCGAGACGGCCGGGTCCAACACGTCGTTCGATGACTATGTGACCGCCGTCGCGTGTATCGATCAAGCGAACGGCAACGCTCCGGTCACGGTGTCGAGCCAGAGCTTGACGGGGACGCCTCGAAGCGGGTCGGTCTCCGTGGCGGCCGGTGCAGACGTCAGATGTACGTTCACGAACACGAGGCGACTCTTCACGGTCGTTGCGTATGTCTGTGAGACGACCGGCGGCACGGCAGCTCTCTACAAGAGCAACGTGACTCTCCCGCAGCCGGGTGGAGCGACGAAGACGACTGCGACGAGCCCTCCTGGGACAGCCACCGTCGCCCAGGCGTGCGCCGCTGCAGCGAACTTCGGAAACCTGTCGACGGGCAACGTCGACGCACGAATCAGCATCGGAGCCACTGCGCTGCCGTAAACCGCGGGTGACTTCGACCATGTGTGTGGGGCCGGCGCAGCCGGCCCCACACACGTCCATGACCGGAGCTGGTTAGCCGACTACCGGCAGGTCGTACTTCCCCATTACTGTCCACTTCTTGCCGTTCGACAACTGCTGGCGAGTCGAGACGTAATACATTCCTGGCCCGTCAGTCGTGAACGTGAATGTGATGCAGCCCGTTCCATCGACGTCGGCTCCGATGAAGGCGAGCGCGTCGTTCTGAACGTCGACGTAGACCGGGTTGTCGGGGTCGTACCCGCAGCCGGATCCCCAGACGCGAGACCAGGCAGGTGCCTCGTTTGGTGCGATCGAAACCGTGGCTCCACTCCCAGGTTTTGCTCCGATCGCTGGAGCGACGGAGATGATGAGTCCAGCGAGAACCGCGGTCGTGGGAATCAAGTGCATGGCGGCTCCTTTTTCTCGTGCCGTTACAACGTGCGTCCCGTCACAATCGGCCGCACACGTAGCTACCTGGTGCTCCGGATGAGTGATGGCGTGACAGGGGCTACGATCCCGCCGCGTGTCGAAGCACCAGCTCACCGAGCTCTCGACGGGCGAACGCGTCATCTCCGAGCGCGTCCTCGGCGTTCGCTCGGTGGCGCTCGGGTTCTGGATCGGCGCGGGCTCCCGCGACGAGCCGCATGCGCGCGCCGGAGTCTCCCACTTCATCGAGCACCTGCTCTTCAAGGGCTCGTCACGCTATTCGGCGCAGGAGATCGCGGAGATCTTCGACGAGCTCGGGGGCGAGCTGAACGCGGCCACCTCACGCGAGACGACGGTCGTGTACGCGCGCATTCCGGACGACCGCCTCGAGCGCGCGCTCGACGTCATTGCCGACATGGTTTTCCGGCCGGCGTTCGTCGACGTCGACTCCGAGCGCGAGGTCGTGCTCGAGGAGATCGCGATGGTGGAGGACACGCCGAACGACCTCGTCCACGACATCGCCGCCGAGGCCGTCTTCGGGTCGCATCCTCTCGGCCGTCCGGTGATCGGGAGCGCCGAGGTGATCTCGAGCGTCTCGCGCCGCGCCCTCGCCGGCTATCACGGGCGGGCCTACCAGGCGAGCTCGATCGTGATTGCAGCAGCCGGGAACGTCCGCCACGACGCGCTCGTCGCCATGGTCGGCAGCCGAACCAACGGCGCCACACACGGCCCGGGGCTCGCGGCACGTAAGCCCGCCCGACCAAGCCTCACGCCCGGGATCCGCTTCCAGTCGAAGGAGACCGAGCAGTACCACGTCTGCCTCAGCGCGCCCGGGATCTCGCGCACGGACGATCGCCGCTTTGCCGCCTCGCTCATGGACGCCATCGTCGGTGGGTCAGCCTCGTCGCGGCTCTTCCAGGAGATCCGCGAGAAGCGTGGCATGGCCTACTCCGTCTACAGCTACGCGTCGCAGTACGCGGACGCTGGCCAGATCGGGGTCTACGTCGGCACGCGGGAGGACAACCTCGCCGAGTGCCTCGAGATCGCGGTTGCCGAGCTGACCGACATTGCCGCCGGAAACGTGCGCGCCGGGGAGCTCGAGCGCGCGAAGGAGAACCTCAAGGGCCGAATACTGCTCTCGCTCGAGTCCACCTCGGCTCGGATGACGCGCCTCGGCAAGTCGACCGTGACCGAGACGCCACTGCTGAAGCCGGAGCAGATCGTCAAGCGGCTGGAGGGCGTCACCGCGGGCGAGGTGGCCGAGCTCGCAGGCGCTCTGCTCGCTCCCGACCGCCTCTCGGTGGCCGGGATCGGGCCGGACGAAGGCCTCTTCGCAGACGCCGTGCGGCGAGTCAATCCCGCGTTGACCTCGCAAGCAGCCTGAGCGAGCCTTGTGACACTGTGTCACTTGGTGTAGGAGAGGTCGCATGAGGATTGCGCTGTACGGAGCCGACGGGAAGGTGGGAGCCGTGCTCCTTCCCGCGCTCGTCGGGGCGGGGCACGAGGTCGTCGACGCCCGCGAAGCCGACCCGGGCGGGTGCGACGCGGCGATCGACTTCACACGACCCGATGCCGTGGCCGCGAACGTCACCGCATGCCTCGAGGCGGGAGTCCCCGTCGTCATCGGCACCAGCGGCTTCGACCTCTCCGCTGTCGACGACGCGGCGCGCAGCGCGGGAATCCCCTGCTTCCATGCGCCCAACTTCGCACTCGGTGCGGTGTTGATGATGCGGTTCGCGGAGGAGGCGGCGAAGGTGTTCCCCCGCGCGGAGATCGTCGAGCTCCACTCGGACACCAAGCGCGACGCGCCGTCTGGTACGGCGAAGGCCACCGCGGAGCGGATGGGCACCGATCCCACGATTCACTCAGTGCGCCTCCCGGGTCTCGTCGCGCATCAGGAGGTCATCTTCGGCGGACCGGGGGAGACACTCACGATCCGGCATGACACGACGTCGCGCGAGGCGTTCGTGCCCGGCGTGCTGCTCGCCATCGACCGCGTCCGGGACCTCCCGCCCGGCTTGACGGTCGGGCTCGACGCGTTGCTCTAGCGCCCGCTCTCGCGAATCGCTGCAAGCAACTCCTGGTGGCGCCGCGCCGGGTGTTGTGCCGGAGAGCGAGACGGGTAACACTTCCACAACGTGGCCGTAGACATCACTGTCGAGCGCCAGTCATTCGTCGGCCGGGAGAAGGAGCTCTCGGCGCTCGAGGATCTCCTTCACTCGTCCGCCCCGTCGGTCGTCCACGTGCACGGGATCGCGGGTATTGGAAAGTCCGCCCTCGTCACTGCGCTGGCACAGCGGCTCCGGAACGCCGGGGTCGAAGCGCTCACCTTCGACTGCAGGGCGATCGAGCCGACGAGGCGCGGCCTGCACGCGGCGCTCGACGGCGTCGGTCTCGACCCGAGCGACCAAGGGCAGGCGCCGATGGTGCTCGTGCTCGATCACTACGAGGTGTTCCGCCTCATGGACACCTGGCTACGGCAGGAGCTCGTCCCGTCGCTCCCGGCGAGCGTCCACGTCCTCCTGGTGGGCCGCGAGCCTCCGATCGCGGGCTGGTTCTCGCTTGCCTCCGGATTCCGGAGCGTGCCGCTCGGTCCGCTGGGGGACACCGAGGCGCTGCTTCTGCTCGAGGGTCTCGGACTGCGGCAATCCGAGGCGAACCGGCTCAACCGGATCGCGCGCGGTCACCCGCTTGCGATCACGCTGGCTGTCGCCGGGGTCGTCGAGCACCCGCAGCTCGAGCTCGAGGAGGCGGCGAGCGGCCGTGTGATCGACGAGCTGGCCCGTCTCTATCTCGAGGAGGTCGAGGATCCGCTGACGAGGCGTGCGCTCGAGGCGGCGTCCGTCGTTCGCAGGTCGACGGAGCCGCTGCTCGGTGCGATGCTCGAAGGAGAAGATCCTGCGCAGGCACTCGAGCGCATACTCCACCT
The DNA here is from genome assembly GCA_041751315.1 of Gaiellaceae bacterium. Classification (GTDB taxonomy): domain Bacteria; phylum Actinomycetota; class Thermoleophilia; order Gaiellales; family Gaiellaceae; genus GMQP-bins7. The sequence goes on from JBGSXQ010000241.1 coordinate 6,150, forward strand.
CCCCTTCGTCGAAGCAGGCCGCGACGGGATCATCGTCCACGAGGCCGTTCGAGACGCGATCGGCGGGTTCCTCCGCAGCTCAAACCCGGTCAGGCATCGCGCCTATCGCCGCGCCGCCTGGCGCGAGCTCCAGGACGAGGTGCGTGACGCAGCCCCGGGGGAGCTCTGGCGGTACACCGCCGACATGCTCTATCTCATCGAGAACCCCGTCGTGCGCGAGGCGTTCTTCCCGAGTGGGGCACAGCCGCTCGCGGTCGAGCCGGCCCGGCCCGACGACGCGCCCGCGATCGAGCGGATCGCCGAGCGTCACGAGCCGCCCGAGGCAGCCTCGCAGCTCGCCAGCTGGTGGGACGAGGAGCCGACCACGTTCTCCGTCGTTCGCGACCGCGACGGCGTCGTCACCGGCTTCTTCTCCCTGCTCTCGACCGCGCACATCCAGCGTCCGAGGACCTTCGCGGATCCGATCGTTGCCGCATGGGCGAAGCATCTCCGCGACAACCCGGTGCCGAAGGGACAGGTCGTGCTCGGGCTCCGCCGGTGGCTCGACGCGGAGCGGGGAGAGCTCCCGTGCGCCGCGCAGGCCGCCTGCTGGCTCGACGTCAAGCGCGCATACATGGCGCTGCGTCCGGCGCTGCGGAGGATGTACGTCGTCGTGCACGACGTGCCAACGTACTGGCCGGTCGTCGAGAAGCTCGGCTTCCGCCCCATCGCCGAGGACGTGGTCGAGATCGGGGATATCGGTTACGCGAGTGTGGCACTCGACTTCGGACCGGGCTCGGTCGATGGGTGGCTTGCGCATCTCGTTGGCGCCGAGCTCGGCATCGACGACGAGCCGTCGAAGGACGGGGGGGCGAGGGAGCTCACCGTCCGGGGCCGGCCGGTTGCCCTCACGCCGCTCGAGTTCGGACTCTACGAGCATCTTCGACAGTGCGAGGGCAAGGCTGTGTCGCGAAGCGATCTGCTGCGCGAGGTCTGGGGGACGGAGTACACGGGCGGCAGTAACGTCGTCGATGCCGTCGTGCGCTCGTTCCGGCGCAAGCTCGGGCCGGGCGGGGCTGTGATCGAGACTGTCCGCGGGACGGGCTACCGGTTGCGCTCGGACTGGCGCTCGACCCTGCGCTGACCCGAATCTCATCGATTCCTCATCCGAGCTTCATCGACCGGACCCGCTAGCGGCCTAGCGTCCCGGGGCATGACCCCCCGGGATGTGGTCGTCAAATACCTGAGCGACGTGCTCGGCGGCGCCCGGCCGGAGTCGGCGGAGGAGCTCCTCGCGAACGACGAGCTCGAGGGGCGCACGAACCGCCTGCGCAACGCGTTTCCCGATCTCGAGATCGAGACGCACGTCCTGCTCGCGGAAGGCGATCTCGTGGCGGCCCACCTCGCCGGCAGGGGCACGCACCTCGGTCTCTATCAGGGCGTTCCGCCGACCGGTCGAGCGTGGGAGGCGCGATGTACGGCGGTGTATCGCATCAAGGGCGCCCGCATCGCCGAGGCTTGGGTCACCTGGGACACGCTCTCGCTCATGGAGCAGCTCGGTGCGGTCGAGCGTGTCGCGACCGTCAGCGCATGAGACGAGGAGGAATATTCGTGAAGGCAATGGACGACAACACGACGTATCGGCGGCTGCGTCCGTGGGCCTGGCCTACACATGCGCGCTGCGGGACGTCCCAACTAGTCGAGTTGAGAGAGGAGTAGAAGTGAATGCCATGCGCTCGAAGAGGTTCATCATCGTGCTGGTGGCGGTGCTCGCGGCCGGCGCAGTCCTGGTCGCGGTCGCAACCGCGGCAGTGATCTCGCGGCAGACGCTCGCCGACGGCGAGGGTCTGCGGTACCGGTTCGAAAGAGTGGCGAGCGACGCCTCGGGCGTCGACACGGGGTGGCACATTCACCCCGGACTCGTGATCGTGCAGATCGAGGCAGGCTCGGTTCAGTTCTACCAGGGAAGCTGCACCGCGAAAACATACGGGCCGGGTGACACCCTGGTCGAGGTTCCGTGGAAGCCCGCGCGCTTCGTCGCGACGGGGGCTGCTACGTGGACCACCTCGTTCCTGATCCCCGCCGGCCAGCAGCTCTCGATTCCACAGGCCGCCTACAGCCCACAGCAGGCCAACCCCTGTCCGTGAGCTCGTAAGAGAGGAGTGGAGAGGTCGAGACAGCGACTGCCGTCTCGACCTCCACGGGGCCACGGGTGGTGCCCAGACAGGAGGAGCGATCTTCGTCGGCGACGGCAGGGCGCGTACGTACCTCGTCACCTCGTTGCGACGCGACTCTTCGTGGGGCTCGCGGACGCGTACCTCCACGTCGGCGCTCCTGGCTGGTACACAACAACGCGGGCCGCATCGTGGCGACCGTGCAAGTCACGACGAGGTGGCCGATCGAAAGGAGCAAAGAAAAGGCGATGACTGAATACACCGCAGTGTCCGTGACTGAGGTACCCGATCGGGCCGCCGACGTCGGGATGGACCCCGAGCACTTCGAGATACGCCTCATGCGCGAGCAGCTCGGCCTCCAGAACTTCGCCGTGACGTACGAGCGGTTCGGGGCAGGGTGGAGGCCTACGCGGGGTCATCGGCACACCGTGCAGGAGGAGGTTTACTTCCTGGTATCGGGGCGTGCCCAGGCGAAGCTCGATGGCGAGGTGATCGATCTCGAGCCCTGGACGGCCGTCCGGGTACCACCTCGGACTGCGAGAGCGTTCCGCGCCGCGGGCGAGGTGGATGCCATGTTCATCGCGATCGCGGCCCCCCAGGCCGGGTTCGATGACGTGGAGTTCATCCAGGACTTCTGGACCGATTAGGTCGAGCGCAGCTCTCGGGTTCGAGCCGCGTGCCAGTCGAGGCCGAGCGCTGCGAAGCGCTCGGCCGCCCGTTCCACGAGGTCCCTGTCCTCGCGTACGAGGCCGAGCGCGCGCCAGGCGAAGGGCTCGAGATACACGCTTCCGGCAGCCACCCGCGCCGCCTCGGGCTCGAGGCGGACGCGATCCCGTATGGCCGCGAGCGCGTCGAGCCGCGTCGCGAGCGAGCTGATGTGAAACCAGGTCGTTCGCCGGACCCAGACGTCCTCGAGCAAGGCGGGCACCCGGTCCAGGTCGCCGCGCAGGAGGGCGAGCCGGAGGCGGGGGCCGCCGGTGACCATGCCGTATCCCTCCATGTGATGGCGCTCAGCTCGGGACTCGAGGCGCTCGACCTCCGCCTCGTCGCCCTGGAAGGCATTCGCGAGCGCACACACGAGAAGCAGACGCTCGTTGCCGATGCACGGCGTGGCGGCGTTCTCCTCGACCACCCGCTCGATCTCCGGCTGTAGCTCGCGAATGCGCGTCCAGTCGCCTGCGAGCTCGTCCACCAAGACGACTCCGAGAATGCCGTGCAGGCGGTGATGAGGGGAAAGCGCCTGCGTGATCTCGAGCTGCGCCGCGGCGTACCGCCGCGCGTCGGCGAACTCCCCACATGCGACCGCCGGCGAGATCGCGTTCACATAGACATCGGCTCGATGGTCCGGATCGTCGATCTCGTCGGCGAGGGCGACGCGGCGTCGTTGCCATGCGAGCGCCCCCGCGTAGTCGCCCGAGGCGAACGCCGTCAGCCCGAGGACGTCGTAGGCATGCGACCGAAGCGCCGTATCGCCCAGAGCCGTGGCGACCTCGGATGCCTCCTGGGCGAGCGCCGGCGACTTCTCCTGCTCGTGGTAGCAGCGTGCGATGAGGGCCTTCGTCCTCGAGGCGGTGTCGAGCGGTGTCAGCTCGAGTGCCCGGTCGATCCAGCCGTCGACGAGCTCGCGATCCGGCACGGTCCGCCACATCCCGGACCGGACGAGCGTCTGGAACGCCAGCTCCGCGTACAGGTCGCCCTTGGCGTCGCTGCTGTCCGCGAGCTCGATCGCGCTATGCATGGCCGACCAGAAGTCCTCCGCTTCCCAGAAGAGGGCGTTCGCACGCCCGATTTCGCGCCACAGGTCCACCTTCCTGGGCACGCTCTCCTCGAGCTCGAGCGCGCGGTGGAGGAGGGCGAGGCCGTCCTGCATCTCGTAGCGTCCGACCGCCAGCTCGGCGGCTCGCCGAAGCCACGTGAGTGCGCGGGCGCGGACGCGCGCGAGCTCGTCGTCGCGGTCCAGCCAAGCGAGGTCCACGTCTTCCGTGCGCACGGCTGCGGCGTAATGGTGGGCGAGCTGCGCCGCATGTTCGTCTCGCCCGCCTCCGACTCGCTCGAGCCACTCCGCGAAGCCGGCGTGCAGGCGGACACGCTTCGCCTTCGGCAGGCTCTCGTACGCAACCTCGCGGGTCAAGGCATGCTTGATGGCGAACTCGCGCTCGCCGGCGATGGACGACCCGGGCCGATGTCGGATGAAGTCCCGCTCCTCGAGGAGGCGGAAGTTCGGCTCGGCGCCGCCGAGCAGCTCGTACACCGGGCCGGACCAGAACGTGCGGCCGATGACCGCGGCCGCCTGGAGCGCAGCCTTCTCGTTCGTGTCGAGAAGGTCGATCCGCGCGGCGAGGACCGCCTGGACGGTGTCGGGAACGACGAGGTCGTCGGGCAGCCCGGTCGTCGTCCACGAGCCGTTGCTCCGCTCGAGCACGCGCTGGTCGATCAGGGTTCGAACGAGCTCCTCGGCGAAGAGCGGGTTGCCCTCGGCCCGCTCGAGAACCATCCGGCGAAGCGGGCCGGGCAGGGCCGCGGGCAGCAGCTCCTCGAGCATGAGATCGGTGTCGGCCGCGGACAGTGCCTCTAGCCAGAGCGACTCGATCTCGGACCCGCGACCGCCCCAACTCGGTCGGCTCTGGACGAACTCCGGTCGAGCAGTCCCGACGAGCAGCAGCCGGCCGCTCACGTCGTGGAGGCCCGCCTCGAGGAGATCGAGGAGTGGCTCCTCCGCCCAGTGCAGGTCCTCGAGCACTACGACGGCTGGCTTTTCGGCCACGAGCTCGCTCAGGAACGCGATCCACGCCTGTCGCAACCGGTCCCGGGCGGCCAGCGGATGCAGGTCTGCAGGCGACTCCAGTCCGAGCGTCATGCCGAGGATCGAGCGATCTCCGAGGCGGGTTCGCACGATCTCCTGCGCGTCGCTCTCGAGGAGCCCCAGGTGCTCGCGGACGACTTCGCCGACGGGCAGATACGTCGTTCCCTGCCCGTACGGCAAGCAGCGTCCCACGTGTCTCACGGGCTCCGGAGACTGTGCGCCGAGCCACGACCAGAGCTCGCGGAGCAAAGCCGTCTTGCCGATGCCGGCCTCGCCCATGATCGTCACGAGGCGAGGCCTACCCTCATCGACTGTCCGTAGGTATGCCCGCTGGAGCGACTCGAGCTCCCGCTCGCGTCCGACGAAGGCGTGACGCAGTCCACCGACGCCGCGCGGCCGCATGAGCGAGAGCGCGCGAACGAGCGGGCGTGCGGAAACCCCGCCCGGTTTCCCTTTCGCGTCCAGCAGCATCGGCTCGCCGAGCTCGAACGCGCCCTCCACCGCCGCTGCGGTGCGATCGCCGACCAGGATCTCCCCCGGAGCGGCGGCCTGCTCGAGCCGCGCTGCGACGTTCACCGCGTCCCCCGTGACGAACGAGCTGCCCTCGCGCGGTTGCCCGACGACCACCTGTCCGGTGTTGACGCCGATCCGCAGCGACAGCGCATCGCCAAAGAGCTCATCGAGCCGTCTGCGCATGGCGAGCGCGGCGTGGAGCGCGCGCTCCGCGTGGTCCTCCAGCGCAGCCGGAGCGCCGAAGGCGGCCATGACGGCGTCTCCGACGAACTTCTCGACCGTTCCGCCGGCGTCGGCGATCTCCGTCGCCATCGCGTCGTAGAAGCGGTTGAGCAGCGCTCTCGTCCGCTCCGGATCCTGGGATCCGGCGAGCTCCGTCGAGCCGACGAGGTCGGCGAAGAGCACCGTGGCGACCTTCCGCTCCTCATCGCGCGGAGCAGGCTGCTCGATCGGGGCCGCGCAGCTCGGACAGAAGCGAGCACCGGCGGGAACCGGCTGCCCGCAGCTCGAGCAGAACGCCATCGGGACGGATTGTCGCTTGCGGGCTCCCGCGCGGCAACGATGGCCTGGCGCGTCGACTCCGTCTCGTAGAATGGCGACGGTGCTCGGAGAGATCCTGACCGCGATCGCGACGCCCTTCAAGGCGGACGGGTCGGTGGACATCGAGGCTTTCCGCTCGCTCGCGGCTCATCTCGTCGCGAACGGATCCGACGGGCTCGTCGTGACGGGAACGACCGGCGAGGCGCCGACGCTGTCAGACGACGAGCGGCTCCGGCTGTACGAGGCAGCGGTCGACGAGGTCGGAGATCGCGCCACCGTCGTCGCCGGCACGGGCACCTACGCGACCGAGCACTCGGTGCATCTCACCGCGCGCGCCCACGAGCTTGGGGTCCACGGGTTCCTCGTCGTGACGCCGTACTACTCGAAGCCGCCGGTTCGAGGCATCGTCAGGCACTTCGAGGAGATCGCCGCTGTCTCGGATCGTCCGATCGTCGTTTACAACATCCCTGCGAGGGTCGTCCTCAATCTCGAGACGGACACGATCGCGAAGCTCGCGGCGCTGCCGACGGTTCGAGCGGTCAAGCAGGCCAACCCTGATCTCGAGCAAGCGCGCGCGATCGTCGAGCTCGGCCTCGATCTCTACGCAGGTGACGACGACCTGATCTTTCCGTTCCTCGGGGTCGGTGGCCTCGGTGGCGTGTGCGTCCACACCCACGTCGTCGGCCCGCAAGTGAAGGAGATGGTTCGGCGGTTCAATGCGGGAGACCTCGATGGGGCGCGTGCTCTCGACCGGGAGCTGGCGCCGTCGATCGACCTGCTGCGCGTCGTCGGGAACCCGATCGCGATCAAGTGCGCGCTCAACCTACTGGGGCACGACGTCGGTGGGCATCGGCTCCCGCTCGTCGAGGCCACCTCCGACGAGCGCGAGGCGGTCCGTGGCTGTCTCGAGCGCCTCGGCCTCCTGACGCCGGTGGCGGCGTAGCTCGATGGCACGCCGCGACGAGATGCTCTCCGAGCTGGCCGCTGGAGCGGCCATTCCCGGCGTCATGGGTGTCGGGCCCGGCAAGACGTACGACGCGGTCGTCGCGGCGCACGCGCCGGATCTCACCGGCGAGGCCGTGACCTTCGTCGCCCTCGAGGACGGCACGCTCGTCGTGAACGAGGACGTACCCGACGGCTCGCTTGCGCCGATCGCAGACGCTCTCGAGCAGATGGTCTCGCCGCCGTACCGGGCCGCCGCGGGTAGAACCGACGGTGAGACGTGGGCTGCGGTCGCCGAGTCCGTGGTCATCGTCGAGCTCCGTGGCATCGAAGGAGACGAGCTCGACCTGAGCGTCGTCGACGGCGAGCGAACGCTCACCGTCGACGGTGCAGTGACGAACAGCGCACTTCCGTCGCTCGACGCGCTCGCGGAGGAGCACGACGCCGTCGCGCTGCACGCGGAGCGCGTCGACCGCGACCTCTTCGCCGTCGATGTGTTTCCTTTGTGAGACGGCGTCGCCCGTAGGATCGAGAACATGACGGCCTGTCCGTCGTGTGGATCGGAGAACCGAGCCGACGCGCGCTTCTGCGACTCATGCGGTGCCGAGCTGGCGCCGCGCGCGGCTCCCGCGCGTGAAGAGCGAAAGATCGTCACGGTGCTTTTCTGCGACCTGGTCGGCTTCACGGCGGAGTCCGAACAGGCCGATCCCGAAGACGTACGAGCTCGCCTGCGGCCCTATCACCAGCTCCTGCGCGAGCGGATCGAGGCATACGGCGGCGTCGTAGAGAAGTTCATCGGAGATGCGGTCATGGCCGTCTTCGGGGCTCCAGTTGCGCACGAGGACGACGCGGAACGCGCCGTGCGGGCGGGTCTCTCGATCCTCGAGTCGCTCGAGGAGCTGAGCGCCGCCGGTACTGCGCTCGACGTGCGGATCGGGGTGAACACCGGCGAGGCGCTCGTCTCACTCGATGCCCGGCCCGAGCACGGCGAGGGAATCGTGACCGGCGACGTCGTGAACACCGCGGCGCGGATCCAGACCTCGGCACCGGTCAACGGCGTCGCAGCAGGCGAGGGGACGTATCGAGCCACGGAGCGGGTGTTCGAGTGGGCGGAGCTCGAGCCGATCGACGCGAAGGGGAAGCGCGCGCCCGTCTCGGTGCGCAGGCCGCTTCGACCCGTCGCGCGGTTCGGGAGCGACGTAGTCCGGACGCACACGACGGTGTTCGTCGGTCGCGAGGTCGAACGGACGCTCCTGAGTGGTCTCCTCGACCGCGCGGTGCGCGACCGCACGGTGCAGCTCGTCACCGTCGTCGGGGAGCCGGGGGTCGGCAAGTCGCGCCAGGTCGCCGAGCTTCTCGCAGACGTAGACCGTCGCAGCGAGCTCGTTCGCTGGCGGCAGGGCCGCTGCCTACCGTACGGCGACGGAATCGCGTTCTGGGCCTTCGGCGAGATCGTGAAGGCGCATGCGGGCATCTTCGAGAGCGACACGCCTGAGGTCACCCGGGACAAGCTCCAGGCGGTGCTTCCCGATGGCGTGGACGGGGCGTGGCTGGAGGAGCGCCTGCTGCCGCTCGTTGGCCTCGAGTCCGCAACGCGCGTCGAGCGCGCCGAGTCGTTTTCGGCGTGGCGCACGTTCCTCGAGTCGATCGCCGAGCGGGACCCGACGGTACTCGTCATCGAGGATCTGCACTGGGCGGATCTCGCTCTGCTCGACTTCCTCGAGCACCTCGTCGAGCACTCCTCGGGCGTGCCGCTGTTCGTCCTGGCCACCGCCCGGCCCGAGCTTGCAGACCGCGCCCCGGGGTGGGCGGGTGGGCTGCGCAACGCGACGACGATCACGCTCAACCCGCTCTCCGAGACGGAGACCGCTCGGCTGGTCAGCGGTCTGCTGGAGCAGACGCTGCTCCCTGCGGAGCTGCAGCGCGCGATCATCGACCGGGCAGGCGGCAATCCGCTCTACGCGGAGGAGGTCGTCCGACTGCTGCGCGACCGCGGCCTGCTCGACGACCCGGCTGCGCTCGCCGACCTCCCGCTGCCCGAGACCGTGCAGGCGCTCATCGCATCGCGTCTCGACACGCTCTCACCCGAGCGCAAGGGACTGCTCCAGGACGCTGCAGTCCTCGGAAAGGTCTTTTGGAGCGGAGCCGTGGCGGCAATAGCCGGCACGACGGAACAGCAGGTCGCGGTCGGCTTACACGAGCTCGAGCGGCGCGAGCTCATCCGACCGTCGCGCACATCGGCGGTCGAGGGCGAGCGGGAGCTCGCCTTCTGGCATGCGCTCGTACGGGACGTGGCCTACGGACAGATTCCCCGGCCGCAGCGGGCGCAGAAGCACCTCGCCGCTGCAGACTGGATCGAGGAGAGGGCCGGCGGCCGCGTGGAGAACGTCGCGGATCTTCTCGCGCACCACCTCGGCGAGGCGGTCGCGCTCTACGACGCCATCGGGGAGGCGGCCCGAGCCAACGCCCTGCGGCCGCGAGTGAAGCACGCGCTCGTCCTCGCGTCGGAACGCGCGCTCGGCCTCGATCCGCTTCGCGCGGTCGCCCATCTCGACCACGCGCTCGAGCTCGTCTCGGACGACTCCGAGCACCTCGAGCTCGTAGTGCGCCGCGCGGACGCGGCGATCCAGGCCGGCCGCGTGCAAGAAGCCGTGTTGGCACTGGACGAAGTACTACCTGTCCTTCGCGCCGGCTCGGACACAGTCCTGGCCACGAGAGCGCTCTCGCTTCGTTCGCTCGTCTCGCGCTTCGTCGGCGAGGACGACATTCTCTCGTGGGTGGAAGAGGCGGTCGCGCGGCTCGAGCCGGCGGGCCCCTCCCCGCCACTCCTCGACGCCCTGACAGAGCTCGCCGGCGTGCTGACGGTTAGCGAGCGAAACGACGAGGCGACGTTCATTGCCGAGCGAGCCTTCGCACTCGCGGACGAGCTCGGCGTCGAGCGCCCCGCACGCCTCCTCGGCTTTCGTGGAGTGCAGCGCTTCTTTCTCGGCGACAGAGGCGGCCTCGACGACATGGACGACGCGTACGAGCGCCTCGTCGCGAGCGGCGCCTCACGGTTCGCGACCGTGGTGCGCTTGAATCGCGTCCGTTCCTCGTGGCACCTCGAGGGGCCGAGGACGCTCGACGAGTTTCTGGGCGCGCGCGACTTCGCGGTGAGCAGAGGTCAGGAGCTGACCGTGCGGATCTCGTTCGGAGCGATTGCGTTCTGCCTCGTGGATCAGGGGCGATATGCCGATGTCGTCAAGCTCGCCGACGACTACCTCCCGGAACTCGAGGTCGCGGGCGACCTTCATCGCAGAGAGTCTTCGGAGCTGGGTCGCTGCCGCGTACGCAGCACAGGGAGATCTGGCAGCAGCAGAACTCGAGCTCGGCGCGGTACTCGAGACCGCAGCGGGCGAACGGCGAGGACACGCGCTGGTGATTGCATGCCACGTCGCGCGGATGCGTGGCGAGCCGGCTCGTGCGGCGGAGCGTCTCCGGGAGCACTTCGCGACACGCAACGTGACGAGACATCCTCCGTCGATCGGAAACATGCCGCTGCTCGCACGCACCGCGGCCGCGGTCGGCGAGACGCGCCGCACCGCGGAATTCGTCGAGCAGGTGTATCCCGGCTTCGGCTTCCCGTACCTCGACACGCTTGCGGACGCGGCGCGCGCGGTGCTCGCGCACGCCGACGGCGACAGCGAACGAGCAGCCGTACTCGCGAGCTCGGTCGTCGAGCC
>JBGSXQ010000242.1:0-5067 GCA_041751315.1 Gaiellaceae bacterium
TCCGTCATCGACGCCCAGCACCGGATCGTCCCGAACCGGATCGTGCTGCCGGCCGCGGCAGTCGCGCTCGTTGCGCACACTGCGATCGATCCGAGCCTCGCCTGGCTCGCCTGGGGGCTCGCGGCCTCGGGTGTGCTCCTCATCGTCGTCCTCGCGTACCCGAAGGGGCTCGGAATGAGCGACGTCAAGCTCGCGCTGCTCCTCGGGGCGATGCTCGGCGCGTCCGTCACCGTCGCGTTCATGATCGGGCTCCTCTCCGCGCTCGTGCCGTCCGTGATCCTGCTCTCGAGGCACGGCGCAGCGGCGCGGAGGATGGGCGTACCCCTCGTGCCGTTCCTCGCGCTCGGGGCGGTCGTCGGGCTCTTCTTCGGCGATGCGCTCCTCGACGCGTACCTCGCGCTCTTCTGAGCTCGGCCGTAGCCGTCAAGGCGGCCCCGCGCCCTGCCGATAACTCCTTCGAGGGAGCAGCCATGAGTATTCGACGTGCATCGAGTGCCGAGACGGCAGACGTCTCCGGGGGAGCCCCGGGGGCCGGCCGCTCGCTGGCACCGCTCGGCGCCGACGGCGCCCTAGAGCATCTCCTCGATCTCCTCGAGCGCACCGCGCTCGTCGAGCCCGCCCCGTTTTCGCTCGTGCGTGAACGAACCTCCGACGGCGCGTCTCTCACCCAAGCTCTCATCGACGAGGGCGTCGCGACGTCGGACGGCGTCGCGCGCATGCTCGCCGTGCGCCATCACCTCCCCGTGATCGACCTTGCGAGCGTCGGTGTCGGCGTCGAGGCGTCGCAGGCGATTCCGGTGCAGGTGCTCGAACGCTCGCTTGCGGTTCCCTACGAGATCGAGGACGACGTCCTGCGTGTCGCCCTGGCCGACCCCGGGAACCTCCACGCGATCGACGAGCTCCGCCTGGCCACGAAGCACAGCCTCGAGCTCGTAGTCGCCTCGCGCGACGACATCCGCGCCGAGCTGCAACGGCTCGCGCGGACTGCGGAGGCCATCGGCTCCGTCGTTGCGGTCGAGCTCGACGAGCCCGACGACGACGGCGATGATCTGGAGGCCGACGACGGCATCTCGGACGGGCCGCTCGTCCGGCTCGTCAACGCGCTGATCTTCCAGGCGGCCGAAGAGAACGCCTCCGACGTGCACTTCGAGGCGCAGGAAGACGCGCTCGCCGTGCGCTTCCGGGTCGACGGCGTGCTCCGCGAAGTTCAGCGAATCCCGAAGAAGATGGCCGCGGGAGTCACGACGCGCCTCAAAGTGCTCGCGAAGCTCGACATCGCGGAGCGCCGGAAGCCACAGGACGGACGCATCACCCTCTCCAGCGCGGCCGTCGGGAGGCTGCTGGACATCCGCGTGGCGACGCTTCCGACGGTCGAGGGCGAGAAGGTCGTGATGCGCCTCCTCGACAAGTCACGCAAGCCGCCGACGATGCCGGAGCTGGGGCTCTCCGACGCCATGCGCGCCGACCTCGAGAAGATCGTGCGGATGCCGACGGGCGCGCTCATCGTCACCGGGCCGACCGGCTCCGGCAAGTCGACGACGCTCTACGGGTGCCTCGCGCTGATCAGCCGCCCCGAGATCAACGTGATCACGGTCGAGGATCCGGTCGAGTACCGGATGAGCGGAGTGAACCAGGTGCAGATCAACGTCCGCGCCGGCCTCACGTTCGCCTCCGCGCTGCGGTCGATCCTCCGCGCCGATCCCGACGTCGTGATGGTCGGCGAGATCCGCGACGTCGAGACGGCGAAGATCTCCATCGAGGCCGCGCTCACCGGGCACTTCGTGCTCTCGACCCTCCACACGAACGACGCGCCTTCGACGATCACGCGCCTCGGGGAGATGGGCGTCGAGCCCTTCCTCACCGGCGCTGCGGTGTCGGCCGTGCTCGCCCAGCGACTCGCGAGGAAGCTCTGCACCCACTGCTGCGAGGCCTATCAGGCGACCGAGGCCGAGCTCGCGGAGCTCCGCGTCTCGCCCGATCTCCTCGGCGCGTTCGACGGAACGGTCTTCTACCGCAAGAAGGGCTGCCCCAGGTGCAACCACACGGGCTATCGCGGCCGTGTCGGCGTCTTCCAGTTCCTCCGCATGTCCGAGGAGATCGCCGCGCTGGCCGTGCAGCACGCGAGCCGCGACGAGATCACGCGCGCGGCGGCGGCCGGCGGCATGCGGTCGCTCTGGGACGACGGGCTCGAGAAGGTCGCGTCGGGCTTCACGTCGATCGAAGAGCTCGCGCGCGTGCTTTCCTGATCTGCGCTAAGCGCTCGCTCGTCGACGCTTGACAAGGTGTCTGACACCCTCTGGTGAGAACGTGTCCCGAGCTCGCGGAGGTTCGTCTCCAGAGGTACGAGCGGTCGATTACGAGGCTGCGACTTCGCAGCCGAGGGCGATGAACGCCTCGACGGCATGCGTGACGAAGCGCGTCGCCTCGACCGGGGTGGGAAACGTGTACGGCCCTGCGATGACCGGCAGCGCGCTCGTTCCGCCCGCCCACACCTCGGCCTCGACGACGCAGCGATCGCCCTCGTCGACAGCACGCAGGCGGGCGACCGAGGAGCCGTCGATCCGCGCGTGTCGGACGTAGAGCTCCCGCCCGGACGGAGTCGGCTCGAGCGTGGCCGCTTCGCTCATCGTCGAGCCTGAGCGACGGCCTGCGCGATCGTGCCCGCGTCCGTCACGGAGAAGGTCCCGGCGACGACGCCCGGTCGCTTCACGATCACGACGGCAGGGGCGGGGAGGACGCCGGTCTTCGTCACCAGGCCTGCGATCGCACGCTCGTTCGTCGCGCTGATCGCGACGAACCCGGCGCGCGCTGCCTGGGCGCCCGAGCGAGCCTCACGCCTGACGACGGCATCGACGGCCGCGCCCGGGATGGAGACGCTCACGACGACCACACGGTTGTAGCGGAGCGCATGGTCGATCTTCGGCGGGAACCCGCTCGGAACCCGAGCCTGCGCGCGTGGCGCGGCAGCAGGCTCGGGCTTTGCGGCAACGCCGCGAGCAGGCTTCGTCATCTGCGCGGGGGTGCCGGACACGCTCGTTGCCTCGCCGAGCGCTCCGCGCCCGACCAGGAACACGACGGCTGCGAGCCCGGTGAGGACGAGGGCCCCGAGAAGCGCAGCGAGGCGCGTTGGGGGGTTGAGGGTGAGGCTCATGATGTGGGTATCGGCACGGGTGGTGGCGGGCTTGACGTCGAAGAGAAAGAAGAAGAGGCGCGGTTTCCCGCGCCTCTTCGGTTGCCTTGCGACCGGGTCGTTTAGCAGTCGGCGATTGCCGTGAAGGACGCCGCCGAAGGGCCAGGACCGACGACCTGCCAGGCCTTACCGCTTACCTTGTCACACAGTGTGTACGTGGCAGCCGCAGCGTTGGTCACCTTGAGCGTGGACGAGATGCCCGAGTCCCGTGCCGTTAGCGAGGCCTTGGTCATGCCGACGTAGGAGCCGCCGCCGCCGGCCGGAGTGTCCGTCGTGGCGTCGGCGTAATACGTCTCTGCCGCCGGCAGCGCCGCGCGGAGGTTGGCCTTCGCCGCATTGTTCGCCGCGCGATCCCGGAACCCGAGATACGAGGGGACGGCGATCGCCAGCAGGATGCCGATGATGATGATCACGACGAGGAGCTCGATCAGGGTGAAGCCCTGCTCGGAGTTCCCGTCGAGGCGGGTGCGAATCCGCTTGAACATTGCCGCAACTCCTTCCGCAGTCCGCAGTCGTTTGGGGGTAAGGGCGGATGCGGACGAACCATCGGCGGTGGTCTGGGGAGCGCCTACCCCAAATTGGGTGATTTGCAGGTGAGCGGCGCTCGCGCGCGCGGGCCGCGCGGCTCGTCCTCAAGCCGCTCCTGAGCGCTGCCGATACGCCAGATGTCATGGACGCTGCGCCCCTCTCCATCGACGACCTCCTGGCACGCGCCGTCGCGTCCGAGGCGTCCGACCTGCACCTCGTGCCGGGCGCTCCTCCCTCGGTGCGCGTGCACGGCGACCTGCAGCCACTCTCCGACGCAGGCAAGCTCGTGCCCGAGACGACGCGGGCGATCCTCTACCGCATCCTCTCCACCGAGCAGCAGAAGCAGCTCGAGGTGAATCGCCAGCTCGACTTCTCCTACGGCGTGCCCGGACTCGCCCGCTTCCGCGTGAACGTCCACTTCCAGCGCGACTCGATCGCCGCGGCGTTCCGGCACATTCCAGAGGAACTGAGAACGCTCGAGGAGCTCGGTCTGCCGCCGTCGCTTCGCGAGCTCGCGATGAGACCGCGCGGCCTCGTCCTCGTCACCGGCCCCACCGGCTCGGGCAAGTCGACCACCCTCGCGTCCATGGTCGACGAGGTCAATCGCCACAAGCCTCATCACATCCTCACCATCGAGGATCCCATCGAGTTCGTGCACCGCCACAAGCGCTGCATCGTCACCCAGCGCGAGATCGGCGTCGACGCGCCGTCCTTCGGCGAGGCCCTGCGCGCCGCGCTCCGCCAGGACCCCGATGTGATCCTGCTCGGCGAGATGCGCGATCTCGAGACGATCGCGACCGCGCTGACTGCCGCCGAGACGGGTCACCTCGTGCTTGCGACGCTGCACACGCAGAGCGCGCCGAGCACGATCGACCGCGTCATCGACGTCTTCCCGCCCTCCCAGCAGGAGCAGGTGCGCATGCAGCTCGCGAACACACTCCAGGGAGTCGTCACCCAGACGCTGCTGCCGACCGCCGACGGGCGTGGCCGGGTCGCATGCCTCGAAGTCCTGTTCCCCGACGACGCCGTCCGCAACCTGATCCGCCAGGGCAAGGTCGAGCAGATCTACTCCGTGATGCAGACATCGACGCAGCGGGGCATGCAGACCATGGAATACGGCCTCGCGGAGCTCATTCGCCAGAGCCTCGTCACCGTAGAGACGGCGCTCACCGTGTCGAGCCGCAAGGAGCAGCTCGTCGGGATGCTCGAACGCAGTGGCATCGCGGCGCCACTGGCGACCTCGGACGACGGCGGCGCCGCGTCCGGTCTGCGACTGGCCGGGAGCGCGTGATGGACGAGCTGCGACCGGATCGCGAGCAGGACGAGGCGCTCGCAGACGAGAACCTGGC
>JBGSXQ010000243.1:0-1576 GCA_041751315.1 Gaiellaceae bacterium
GCCGCGCCAGCAGCACGCAGTGCCAGCCGCGTGCGGCAAGAGCGCGCGCGGTCGCCTCGCCGATGCCGGACGACGCTCCCGTGATTACCGCTATGCGCGCTCCGGCCATCGCCGCGGGAGGCTAGCCGTTTAGGATCGGCCGATGGCCGGCAGCTTCGAAGGCAAGCAGGCGCTCGTGCTCGGCGTCGCGAATCAGCGCTCGATCGCGTGGGCGATCGCGAAGCGCCTCGCCGACGAGGGCGCGACCGTCGCCTTCACCTACCAGGGTGAGCGCATCGAGAAGAACGTGCGCGACCTCGCGGAGAGCGTCTCGAGCCCACTCGTCACCGAATGCGACGTGCGCTCCGACGACGACGTCGCGCGTGTCTTCTCCGAGGTCTCGGACGTGTTCGGTGGCGGCCTCGACGTCCTCGTCCACTCCGTCGCCTTCGCAGCAGCCGAGGACCTCGAGGGCCGCTTCGTCGACACGCCCCGCGACCGCTTCTGGATGGCCGTCGACATCAGCGCGTACTCGCTCGTCGCGTGCTCGCGCGCCGCGGAGCCGCTCATGGAGGCGCGCGGCGGCGGCTCGATCGTCACGATGACGTACCTCGGAGGCGAGCGCGCGGTACCGCATTACAACGTGATGGGCGTCGCGAAGGCGACCCTCGACGCGAGCGTCCGCTACCTGTCGTGGGATCTCGGGTTGAAGAACATCCGCGTGAACGCGATCTCGGCCGGGCCGATACGCACGCTGGCGGCCCGCTCGATCGCGGGGTTCACGACGATGCAGACGATGTTCGAGGAGCGCGCCCCGCTCCACCGGCCGATCGAGGCGGAGGACTGCGGGGGCGCCGCGGCGTATCTGCTCTCCGACGCCGCCGCGAACGTGACGGGCACGACGCTCTACGTCGACGCTGGCTATCACGCGATGGGGATGTAGCCGTGTCTGCCGAGCAGCGTCTCGAGGAGCTCGCTCTCGAGCTTCCACGCGTTCATGCGCCGGCTGCGAGCTACGTGAGCGCCGTTCGGACCGGCAATCTCGTGTACCTGTCGGGCGCTGGGCCCACGAGCGTGGACGGCCACGTTCCCACGGGCAAGGTCGGAGCAGACGTCACCACGGACGAGGCAGCAGCGCACGCCCGCGTCGTTGCGCTGAATCTCCTCGCGGTGCTTCGTGCGGAGGTCGGCTCGCTCGATCGCGTCACGCGAGTCGTGAAGCTGCTGGGGATGGTCAACGCCATTCCGGACTTCGTCGAGCACTCGAAGGTCATCAACGGCTGCTCCGACCTTCTCGTGGAGGTGTTCGGCGAGGGGCACGCTCGCTCAGCGGTCGGTGTCGGCAGTCTCCCACTCGGGATGCCCGTCGAGATCGAGGCGATCTTCGAGGTGGAAGGAGGCGCGTGAAGGCGGCTCTGATCCACGAGATCGGCGCGACTCCGGAGGTGGGCGACGTCGCCGAGCCGGCGGGCGCGTCCATCGAGGTTCTCGCCGCGCCGATCAACCCGATCGACCTGGCCGTGTCTCGCGGCGTCCTCGCGACGGGTCACCCCGAGCTTCCGTACGTCCCCGGGTGCGAGGCCGTAGGCCGCGCCGG
>JBGSXQ010000244.1:0-2551 GCA_041751315.1 Gaiellaceae bacterium
ACGCCGCCGACGACGACATCGGGCGCGAGCCCGCGCTCCCGCATCGCAGCGAGGATTGCGAGGCTGGTCGCGACGAGCGCGGGTTGCTGCACCTCCGTGTCGACGAGCTTCTCCAGGGGGGTCGAGAAGCAGAGCTCCTCGAGGTCGAGCCCGGTCGCCTCGGAGCCGATGCGGTAGACCTCGCGGGCAGCGGGAAACGCCTCAGCGACGTCCCGCCCCATCCCCTCCTCGAGCGACCCCTGGCCGGGGAAACAGAACGCCACTCTCATCGCGTCCTCCCGTTCGTCCATTCGACGAGTGCCGAGCCCCACGTGAGGCCGGCCCCCATCCCTGTCAGCAGCACGAGCGCTCCATCATGCAGGCGTCCCTCCGCGCGCGCGTCTGCGAGCGCAAGGGGGATGGAGCCGGATGATGTGTTTCCGAAGCGATCGACGTTCACGATGGTCTTCTCGGCGGAGATCCCGAGCTTAGCCGCCGCGTAGTCGATGATCCGCTTGTTCGCCTGATGCGGAACGTAGACGTCGATGTCGTCCACGGTCTTGCCGCACTCGCCCAGAATCGCCGTCGCGGACGAGACCATCACGCGCGTCGCGAACTTGAACACCTCCCGGCCGTTCATCTTCACGAACGACTCGGGGTTCTCGAAGTGGCGCGAGCCCGAGCCGGGATACCACAGATATTCGCCGCCGGCGCCGTCCGCCCCGAGCTCGAATCCAAGGAAGCCCCCATGATCCACGCGCTCCATCACGACAGCGCCGGCGCCGTCGCCGAACAGCACGAGCGTCGAGCGATCTTCCCAATCGAGGATCTTCGAGAGCACGTCGCCGCCGATCACGAGAGCTCGCTTCGAGAGCCCCGACGCGAGCATCCCGTACGCCTGCGCAATGGCGTAGACGAACCCGGTGCACCCGGCGAGAAGGTCGTACGCGGCGGCCCGAGATGCTCCCAGCGAATCGGCGAGCAGCGCCGAGGACGTGGGGAACATCATGTCGGGCGTCACCGTCGCGCAGACGAGGAAATCGATGTCCAGGGCGTCGACGCCGGCGTCGTCGAGAGCGGCCCGGGCAGCGGGAAGCGCGATGTCGGTCAGTGCCTCGTCATCGGCTGCAATCCGTCGTTCGCGGATCCCGGTCCGCTCGCGGATCCACTCGTCCGAGGTCTCGATGATCGACGCGAGTTCGTCATTCGTGAGCACCTTCTCGGGGACGTGGACGCCCAGGCCCGTGATGCCGATGCGCGCCCCTCTCGTCGCAGCGAGCAACTGCCTCAGCGCTCCACGGCGAAGGTGAGCGTGCCGCGCGCGGCAAGTGTCTCGCCGACGTGTGCTGTCGCCTTTCCGCGTCCGATCGGACCACGCACGGTGTCGATCTCGCAGGTGAGCGTAAGTACGTCGCCTGGCTCAACCACTCGCTTGAAGCGGCAGTCGTCGATGCCGGCGAAGAACGCGATCTTGCCGCGGTTCTCTTCCTCCACGAGAACGGCGATCGCGCCCGTCTGGGCCATCGCCTCGACGATCAGCACACCGGGCATGACCGGGCGGTCGGGGAAATGCCCCGGCACCCACCAGTCGTCTGCGACCACCGTCCGACGCGCGACGACACGGCGACCCGGGTCGAGCTCCGTCACCTCATCGATCATCAGGAACGGATCGCGGTGCGGGAGGATCGACTCGATGACGTCCTTCCCGAAAGGGACGGCAGGCGTCTGCATCGCGCGAGTCTACTCACCGCCTCGCGCAGCTAATCGCGGCTGACGCGCACCGCCGGGCGACTCGAGTTGCCCGCAGCATCCCACGCCACGACGCGAACCCGCGCGGCTGGTCTCGACCACGGGATGCGGACGATCCCGGCCTTTCTCACGTCACGCTTGAGCGCCCGCCCGTCGATGACCAGCGTGAGCATCGAGGGCTCACTCACCTCGACTCGCAGGCCCCGGCCCGGAAGGATTCGAACGCGCGGTGCAACCGTGTCGGTCGTGAACGGCACTCCGAAGGAGATCGTCCCGACGGCGGTCGTCGCCTCGACGACGGCTTGGTGGTCGCCATCGCGCACGACTCCGCCCACTCGAGCTCCATTCCAGACGAGACGCTGCGTGCCGACCACGAAGCTCCCCGCCAGGGGGGTCGCGACCCAGCGGCCCTCCCGCTCGATCCGCACGCGGACGTCAGCCGGCGCGGCAAGCTCGAATGTCAGCACCAGCGTATCCTTGCGGCCGTCTCCGTTCGGCGAGAACACCGCCGGAGCGACGGTCACGAGACCGAGCGCGCGGTTGACCCGTACGGGAATCAGCTTCTGCACCGACGCGCCGGGTGCAGTCCGAGCGGTGACCACGACGTTGTAGTCACCGTCGAGGAGCGCCGCGCCGTCGACGGTGACCACATGCTGGCCCGCTCTCGTCCAGACACGGTCGACGACGGTCGCCACGACCCCTCCGATCGCATCCGTGATCTCGACGGAGACGCTGGCGGCCGCCGAGATCCGATACGTGACGGCGGTCGTGTCGGCCTGCCCGTCGCCGTTCGGGCTCATGGCCTCCGGCTCGGCGGAGAGCG
>JBGSXQ010000245.1:0-3274 GCA_041751315.1 Gaiellaceae bacterium
TCACCGACAGGCTCCGGAACGAGCGGCTGTGCTGGAAGGTCCGCGAGAGCCCTGCCCGGCCGCGTCGATGCGGCCGCCACCGCGTGACATCCCGTCCTTCGAGCTCGATCGCGCCCTCGTCCGGGAAGTCGAACCCCGTCAGCACGTTGACGAGCGTCGACTTGCCCGCGCCGTTGGGCCCGATGAGCCCGACGACCTCGTGGCGATGGAGCTCGAGCGTGACGTCGCGAAGCGCCTGCACGCCCTCGAACGCACGCGAGACGCCGGCGGCCCGGAGCGTTGCTCCGGACCGCCGTGTCTGCTCAGCCCGTGACTCCGACAACCTTCCCTAGATCTTCGGGACGACCTTGGCCTTGATCGTGCCGACGACCCTCGGAGTGTTGTTCGTCACACGGATGACCCTGTACTGGCGCCCGAACACCGTGTGGAATTGCGGCGAGAAGCTCACGAGGCCCGACAGTGTCGGGACGTTGCGGAACCTCTCCATCTGCCTGGCGAGGGCAGCGCCGTTCGTGTTGCCGCCCGTTCGCTTCAGCGCGACCAGGATCCCGTCGATCGCTGCCGGGCCGGTAACGAAGCCACCGGTGGAGCCGGCCTTCGCGATCGCAGCCTGGTTCTGCTTGACCATGGCATTGACAGCCTTGACCGGGTCGTTGCCGAACGCCGAGGCGAAGGTCACGTAGTAGTAGTTCGAGACCTTCGGCTCCTGCGTGTACCAGTAGCTGCCGTCACCGGCCCACGAGTTGAGGATCGGTGTGTTGTTCCCGAGCGTCCGCAGCCCGTTGATGATCGGTACCTGGGCTCCGAACGCAGCAGCCGTCGCCGTCACGATCACGTCGGCGTCCTCGTTGTTGAGGCGCGTCACGACGTTCGTCCAGGACGCCTGGTTGCCGCCGAGGGACTGGTACGTCTCCTTCGTCGCGATCTTTCCGCCGAGCTGCGTGAAGCGCTTCTCGAACGCCTGCACGACGTTGCGGAAGTAGACGATGACGGTGTCGGTCGCGAGCGACGCGGTCCGCCAGCCGCGCTTCCACGCGTACTCGGCCATCGCCGAGCCCTCGTCCTGGGCGACGTTGCCGAACGAGAACGCCAGGCGTCCCTTCGCGCCGAAGCGCTTCGGGCCCATCTGATCCGTTCCGATGCAGGCCGCGACGGTGAGCTTTCCGGCGTTGATCGCCGTCTGGACCACCGGTGCAGCGAAGTCGACGTCGCAGGTCGTCATGATGATGTCCGCACCTTGCGCGAGGAGCTTCGTCGCACACGACTTCGCGATCGCCGGCTTGTTGTTCTGCGTGTTGCACGTGATGAGCCGGAGCTTCGTCCGGTTCGACTTCAGCCTGTTGACCTGCGCGATGCGTGTCTTCGCAGCCGCGAGCGCCGGCCCGTCGAACGGCGCCATCGCACCGACGCCGTCGTACGCCCAGCCGATGGTCACCGTCCTCGCCTGCTCCGAGGCCGCCGAGCCGCCACCGACGACGGCGACCGCCGCCACCGCGACGGCGACGAGAGCGAACGCCGCTCTCAATACCTTCTTCATCTGTGCCCTCCTGTCGATTCCTGCCTTGATGCCTGCCACGATGCTTCCTTCCCGCTGACGAGCGCATAGAGGAGCGTGTGCAGCGGGACATGCACGTTACGTCGTTCCGCCTCGCGCACGAGCGAGCCCGTGATGAGCTCGATCTCCGTCTGGCGGTGCGCGTCGACGTCTTCGAGCATCGAGGGGTAGTGCGCAGAGCCTCGTTGTGTCGCAAGGACGTTCATCTGCCACGGGTCGTCGTGGAGCCCGATGCCCGCGGCCGCAGCGACGGCCTTCCCCTCGTCGACGAGCCCGTGGACGAGGTGGCCCAGGTCGCCCGGCTCGCTTTCCTTTGAGAAGTGGGCGTCGTGCGGCAGCCCGGTGAGCGCGGCCGTCGGATTCACCGCCGCGTTGAAGATCAGCTTCGACCACTGGGCCGGCCGGAGATCCGGGAGCGCCTCCACCTTCAGGCCCGACCGAGCGATCGTTTCCGCGATGTCCCGGACGACCCCGAACGGCGTGTCCTCGTACGGGCCGAGCCATGTCTCCGTGTCGAGGATGTACTCGACGTGCGTGTCCGAGTACCGCGTCCCGCTCATGAAGGTCACGCCCGAGACGATCCGCCACTCGCCGTGCGCACGTACGACTTCCTCGGCGCCGATCCCGTTGAGGACCGTGACGATCGTCGCCTCGGGGAACCGGCCTTCGAGCAGCCGGGCCGCCTGCTCGAGCCCCGACGCCTTCGTTGCGATGATCGCGACGTCGAACGGAGGAAGCGCGTCGGGGTCGTCGGTGGCGGCGACGTGCACATGCCGCTCGCTCTTGCCGGAGACGCGAAGACCGTGCTCGTTCAGCGCATCCGCGTGTTCGCGGCGTCGCGTGAGCACCGAGACCTCGCACTCGCGGGCCAGATGACCCGCGAAGAGGCTCCCGATGACGCCCGCCCCGACGATGCAGACCCGTTCCACGCTGCCCCGCGAGTATCTCAGCGCCGTGACATGTCAGTCAACTCGGCTACGCGCCGCGGCCGGCCGCTGCTCGCACCTCACAGCACGATCGCCTCGTCTGCTCGTCACGAAGTGCCTGGCACTGAAATGCCACAAGTTGGCGCCGATGTGTCCACAGCCGCTCGGCAATCAGCTCGAGACAGCGCGCCGCCGAGCGATCCGTCGGAAGTCGGCGTCGCCGACGAGGCCTCGCTTCTTCGTCCCCGCGCGCTTCACTGCCTCGAGCAGCTCGGGATAGCGCTCCTCGGGCACGTCGAGGCCTAGCTGCTCGATCTTGATGCGGATCGAGTCGAGGCCGCTCTTCTTGCCGAGGACGATGCCCCGCTGCGCGCCAACGACCTCCGACGCGTACGGCTCGATCGCCGGTGGGTAGTGGAACTGCGCAGCGACAGCGCCCGACTCGCGCGTGAAGAGGTTGTCGCCCGTGACCGGCTTCCAAGGCGCCAGGGGCGTGCCGGACAGCTCCTGCACGAGCGCGCTCAGCGCGCGAGCCTGCTCGAGCCGGAGGCGAGTCGGGATCCCGTAGAGCGCCTCGAGCGCCAGCGCGATCTCTATGAGATCCGTATTGCCAGCACGCTCGCCCATGCCGTTGACGGTGCCCTGCACCCACGTCGCGCCCGCCTGCACGGCGGCGACGGCCGCCGCGGTCGCGAGTCCGAAGTCGTCGTGGCCGTGCCAGTGGACGGGTATCTCGTGGTCGAGTCGCTCGACGACCTCCGTCACGAGGAAGGCAGCGGCCTCCGGGGTCGCG
>JBGSXQ010000246.1:0-7837 GCA_041751315.1 Gaiellaceae bacterium
CGCGGCGTGCGGGTCGCCGCTCGGCGACGGCCGGCTCGAGTCCGGGATCCTCGCCTGCCCGGCCTGCGCGCGCAGCTTCCAGCTCCCGCTGGCAGGCAGGGAGCTCGGCGGAGCCGACGGCCTGCACCTGACTCCCGTCCCGCTTCTGATCGAGAACGGTGCCGTGAAGGTCGCGGTCGCCGTCTAGGCACGCATGGGAAATCCCGTCACCGTTGGCTCGGGCGGCGGTCGCTCCGCCCTCGTCTCCGGCCTCAGGCGGGTCAACGTGCGGCGCCCTGCGCTGGCCCCGATTCCCCAGGAGCGGTGCGACCTCTGCGGAGTCGACGTTCCCTCCGACCACCGCCACCTCTTGCAGATCGAGATGCGCGCCATCGTGTGCGTGTGCGAGCCGTGCTGGGCCTTCCGGTCGGGTGACGCCGAGTACCGCCCGACGGGGAGCCGTGTCATGTGGCTCGACGAGCTCGAGTTTCCCGACGAGCTCTGGGCCGCCTTCTCGATACCGATCGGTCTCGCGTTCTTCTTCCGCAGCTCGGCGACGGGCTCGGTGATCGCGCTGTACCCGAGCCCGGCCGGGGCGACCGAGTCCGAGCTCGACCTGCACGGGTGGGGCGAGCTGGTTGCCCTGAACCCCGTGCTCGGAGAGCTCGAGGTGGACGCCGAGGCGCTCGTGGTCGATCGGCTCTCGACGCCGCCGCGCTATGCCATCGCCCCTATCGACCGCTGCTATCAGCTCGTCGGGATGATCCGGGCGACCTGGGAAGGGATCTCCGGGGGCGATGCCGTCGAAGCAGCGATCGCGACGTTCTTCGACACCCTGCAGGAGGAGGCGCGTCGGTGACAGAGGCGCTCGACGATCTCGCGCGGACCGGTGTCGCAACACCTTCGCCCGAGTTCGCGGTGCTCGGGATCGAGCCGGAGAGGCACACGGCGACACCGACGCTCATCTTCCGCATGGGCGTCACCGATGCCGAGGAACGCGAGGTGTACACGATCGCACTCTCGACCCAGATCCTCATCGATCCGGCGAAGAGGACGTACGACCCTGCGACGCGTGAGCTGCTCGTCGATCTCTTCGGCGAGCCGGAGCGCTGGAGCGCGACGACGACGACCTTCCAGTGGACGCGTGTAGACATGCTGCTGCCGAGCTTCACGGGCGCCGCCACGTTCGACCTGCGCGTCTCCTGTACGTACGACCTGGAGGTCGCGGCCGTGAAGTACTTCTACTCGCTGCCCGGCGACCACGTCCCGCTGACGCTCGTCTTCTCGGGGACGATCTTCTACAAGGGCGACGACGGGCGGCTCCAGATCGTGCAGATCCCATGGGATCTCTCCGCGCGGTTTCGGATGCCGGTGAAGGCGTGGCGCGAGGCGATCGACCATCACTACGCTGCATCGAGTTGGATCAGGCTGCACCGCGACACGCTCGACCGGCTCCGCACGCAGACGACGTCACGCGGCCTCCCGTCCTTCGACGCGACCGTCGCGGAGCTGCTCGACGAGGCGAGCCGATGAGCGGCATCGACGAGCTCGTGCGGTCGCTGCTGTACGAGGGCTACGCCCTCTACCCCTATACGCCCGGAGCGACGAAGAACTCCACTCCCACCCCGTTCGGGATCGCGTACCCACCGACCTACGCCGCGGCCAGCCCGGCGACATTCGACTGTGTGCAGATGGAGTGCCGGCTCCTGGAGGACGGCGAGCTCCAGGCGGATGTCTACTTTCTCCAGCCGACCGGCGAGCGGCACGAAGCCGTGGAGCGGCACATCGCTCTCCAGGGCCTCGGCGAGCAAGCCTTCGAGCACGGCGGCGTGCGCGGACGTGCCGTCCTCTCGGCCGAGCCCGGCGGGCGCGTTCACCTCCGCGTCGAGAACCTCACCGACGTGCCGGAAGGACTGACGCGAGCGGAGGCGCTGCCGCGGTCACTCGTCTCGACGCATTGCCTGGTGCGAGCGCATGGTGGCCGCTTCGCATCGCCCCTCGACGCCGTCGACTGCGAGAACGTCAATACCTGGCCGGTGCTCGTGGGAGCTGACGACGCCGCGGTGCTCGGAGCGGCGATCTTCCTCCCAGACCATCCCCGGATCGCGCCCGAGAGCCGCGGCGACCTCTTCGACGGAACCGAGATCGAGGAAGCGCTTCTCCTGCATGTCCTCGCGCTCAGCGACGGTGAGCGGGCGTCGATCGAGGAGCAGGACGGGCCCGTCCGCGAGCTTCTCGCGCGTGCGAGCGCGACGACGCCGGACGACGTTCTCCGGCTGCACGGAGCGCTGAGGCCTGCTGCGCCGCGGCCCGCCGCGTACGGCCCGGACCCGAGAGACGGCGAGGAGGAGGCGACCGTGGGCGGCACGACGTTCCGTCCAGGCGCGAAGATCATGCTGCGGCTCGGCCATCGCACCGACCCCTACGACCAGCTGCTCGACGGACGAACCGCGTCTCTCGAGCGGATCTACCTCGATCACGACGACCGCGTCTACCTCGGCGTCACGATCGACAGCGACCCGATGCAGGAAGTCATGCGCGAGACAGGTCGCTACCACTTCTTCTTCTCCGACGAGGTGGAGCTGATCGAAGACGCGCCGACCCAGACAGGAGGACGGAGATGACGGACGAGGAGAAGGGCGGGCTGCACAGGGACAACCCACCGCTCGACCCGGATGCGGGCGACCAAGGTCTCGGGACGGAGACGGGAGCCGAAGGCGGCCCCGGCGATCCGGCGCAGGACGTAACCCGGCTGGCGCCGGAGCGTCGCGGCGAGGTGCGCTACCCCGACAAGGAGGAGTTCTCGGAAGAGCGCCCCACGACGGCTCCGGTCGAAGGCGCCGTGGAGGAGGATCCTGACACCGCGACCGATGCCGCAAAGGGAGCAGAGGGAGATTGACGTGGCGACGTCCACGGTAGCCGCAAAGAAGCAGGTGCTCGTCGCCTGCGTCGGAAACCTCTGGCTACGCGACGACGGGTTCGGAGGCGCTGTCGCGAAGCGCCTCGGCGAGCGATCGCTCGCCGACGGTG
Organism: Gaiellaceae bacterium; assembly: GCA_041751315.1. Lineage (GTDB taxonomy): Bacteria > Actinomycetota > Thermoleophilia > Gaiellales > Gaiellaceae > GMQP-bins7. Next base: position 3,010 of record JBGSXQ010000246.1, read on the forward strand.
TGAGCGTCGTCGACTTCGGGACCGGTGGGCTCGACCTCGCCTACGAGGTGATGCGCGGGTTCGACGCGCTCGTGCTCGTCGACATCAGCCGGCAGGGAGGCGAGCCCGGAACGCTCTACGTGATGGAGGCCGACCCCGACTCGGTCGGCGGCCCGATCGAGGACGGGGAGTTCATCGATCCGCACGCGATGGACCCGATGACCGTTCTCCGGTTCGTCAAGGCCGTTGGCGGCTGGCCCGGTCGCGTGATCGTCGTCGCGTGCGAGCCGCTGCACTACGAGGAGCTGGGAATCGGTTTGAGCGCACCGGTCGAGGCGGTCGTCGAGCGCGCTGCCGATGTCGTCCAGGAGACGATCGCGGAGATCCTCGCGAGCTGATGCACGAGCTCTCGCTCGCCAGCGCAGTCGTCGACACCGTCGAGCGGCATGCCGACGGGCGGCGTGTGAGCGTCGTCAGCCTGCGCATCGGGACCCTGCGGCAGGTCGTTCCTCCGTCGCTCGAGTTCTACTTCGACCTGGTCGGGCGCGAGACCGTCTGCGAGGACGCGCGACTCGAGATAGAGGTCGTCCCGGCCGAAGCTCGCTGTCGCGCCTGCGGAGAGGAGTGGACGCTCGCAGGCCCCGTCTTTCGCTGCGCCGACTGCGGTCGCGCGGGCGTCGAGATCCTGGCTGGTGAGGAGTTCGATGTGGAGTCCATCGTCGTCATCGAGGAGGAGCCGTGCATCGCACTTACGTGAAGGTCGCGGAGGACGTTCTCGACGCGAATTCGACCATCGCGCACGCGAACCGCGCCGACTTCGACCGCGCGGGGGTTGCCGTCGTCAACATCATGAGCTCGCCCGGCGCCGGCAAGACGACCCTGCTCGAGCGAACCTTGCGGGACTTCGACGCGATCCGCGTGGGCGTGCTCGAGGGCGACGTGTCGACGACGCTCGACGCTGATCGGATCGCGCTGCTCGACGTCCCGGTCGTCCAGATCAACACCGCGCCGAGCTTCGGCGGGGAGTGCCACCTCGACGCCAACATGGTGCGCTCGGCAATCCCCAAGCTGCCGCTCGACGAGATCGACCTGCTGCTCATCGAGAACGTCGGCAACCTCGTGTGCCCGGCGGAGTTCGTGGTCGGCGAGGATCATCGGGTCATGCTCTGGTCAGTCACGGAGGGCGAGGACAAGCCACTCAAGTACCCACTGATGTTTCGCACGTGCGATCTCGTGCTCGTCACCAAGGTCGACCTCCTCCCGCACCTGAACGTCGACCTCGACCGCTTCTCCCGGCATCTCGACATGGTTCACCCGGACGTCCCGCAGCTCCACGTGAGCTCACGGACCGGCGAGGGCATTGGCGAGTGGCGCCACTGGCTCGAGCACGCGGCCGTGCGGGAGCACGTCCACGCGTGACACCCTCGGTAGCGACTCCGGACACGCACCCATCCCGTCTCGACGCGCTGCTCGCCGCCCGGACGGACGCGAGCGAGCGCTTCTTCGACGCCGAAGCGGAGCGGATCGGCCGGCTCTGCCACCTGCTCGCCGAGCGTTTCGCTCGCGGGGGGCGACTGCTGGCCGTCGGCGAGTCCTCGCAGGCGAGGTCGGACGTTCGGCACGTTGCGGTGGAATTCGTGCACCCCGTGATCGTCGGCAAGCGAGCGCTGCCCGCGATCGGCATCGCGCCCGATGGCGGATCGCTCGCACTTCAGCTCGATCTTCTCGTGGGGCCCGACGACATCGTGGTCGGGTTCGAGCCGGACGTGAGCGTCGACACGGAGGGAGCCCTCCGCCTCGCCCGGGAGCGTGGGTGCCTCACGCTCGCATTCGCGCCCTCGGATGCCGAGTGGGTGCTACGCCCACCCACCGACGACCCGGTCCTCGCGCAGGAGCTGGCCGAGACGACGTACCACCTCCTGTGGGAGCTCGTCCACGTCTTCTTCGAGCACAAGGGGTTGCTCGAGGGTCGGGCGATCCGTCCCGTGCACGACGCGGGCGACTCGGCATTCCTCTACCCGTTTCTGGCGGAGACCGAGCACGATCTCGACGCCGTTCTCGCGGACGTCGTGCGCTCCGTGCTCATGAAGGCCGCCGATGCGACGGAGCTCCGGAGGAGCACGCTTTCCGGATCGCGCGACGAGCTGCACGCGGCTGCGCACTCGCTACGCCAGGCGTTCGAGTCGGGTGGCACGCTGCACGCGTTCGGGAACGGAGGCTCGGCCACGGACGCCATGGACCTCGTCGCCGACGTTCGCCACCCACCGAACGGCACGAGACGGAGACCGGCCCTCGATCTCACCGAGGACTCGGCGATCCTCACTGCCCTCGCGAACGACATCGGCCCGCAGGCGGTCTTCTCGCGCCAGCTCATTGCGTACGCCCGCTCGGGTGACGTCGCGGTCGGATTCTCGACGAGCGGAAGCTCCGAGAACGTCGTCGAAGCGCTTCGGGAAGCCCGGCGCCGGGAGCTCGTCACCATCGCGTTCGTGGGATACGACGGCGGACGGATAGCGACCGACGGCCTGGCCGACCATGTCGTGATCTCTCCGTCGGAGCACATCCCCCGCATCCAGGAGGCGCAGGCGTCCGCGTATCACGCTTTGCTCGAGCTGGAACAGGCCCCGTCGGCGTGAAGAGCCACGAGCTGCACCGGGCCTTCCTGCTCGAGGAGATGAGCCGCGAACGGGGAGAGGAGTTCGTCGAGGCACACCGCGCGATGCTTGCGACGTCGCTTCGCTACCTCGAGCGCCAAGGGCGACTGCTCACCGACGAGGAGTTCGAGAAGGCTCGGGCCGAGGGACGAAAGCTGACCCTCGCCTGAGGCGCCTGAAGCGGGCTCAGTACACGAGCCGAGAGCGTCGCTCGTGGCGTTCGAGCGCAAGGGCGATGAGGCGATCGAGAAGCTCGGCATACGGGATGCCAGCCTCCTCGAACAGCTTCGCGTACACGCTCGTGGCCGTGAATCCCGGAATGGTGTTGATCTCGTTCACGACCACCTCGCCGTTCGGCCGGACGAAGAAGTCGATTCGCGCCATGCCCTCGCACTCCGTGGCGACGAACGACTCCACGGCGAGCTCGCGCACGCGTGCGTCCGACTCGGGAGAGATGCGCGCCGGGACGACCAGGTCCATGCCTCCCGCGTCGTACTTCGCGGCGTAGTCGTACCAGTCCGCGTGGGCGACGATCTCGCCCACGACCGAGGCGAGCGGCTCGCGGTTGCCGAGGACGCCGCACTCGACCTCCACGCCCTCGATGCTCTCTTCGATCAGCACCTTGTCGTCGTGGCGGCGCGCGAGGTCGATAGCGGCGGTCAGCTCGCCCGCGTCGCGAACCTTCGAGATCCCGACCGAGGAGCCGAGGCGCGCCGGCTTGACGAACAGCGGGTAGGCGAACGGATGCTCCGGCGGGTCGCCGTCGCGCAGCGTGACGTTCCTCGCGACCGGGATGCCGCGATCGCGTAGCACCGCCTTGAACAGGTCCTTGTCCATGCACAGCGCGGATGCAGCGACGCCGGCGCCCACGTACGGGATGTCTGCGAGCTCGAGAAGCCCTTGCACCGTGCCGTCCTCACCGAACGGCCCGTGCAGGATCGGCAGGACGACGTCGACCTGGCTCAGCGTGGCTGCGGGGGCCGAGTGTGCGAGAACGGGAAGCGTCTCGACGCTCTCTGCCGTGAGCTGCCGAGTGCCGGGCGCGAGCTCCCAGCGCCCTTTCCGGTCGATCTCTACGACGACGGTCTCGTAGCGCTCGGGATCGAGCGCGGCAACGACGGAGCGCGCGGACGCGATCGAGATGTCGTGCTCGCTCGAGCGGCCGCCGGCGAGAACGGCGACTCGCACGCGAGCGCTCACGGGGTCGTTGATTCGCTGTCGCTGTCGTCCGCCGGTTCGACGTACCGGCCGACGAAGAGGGTGACGAGGCTGTTCGGCTCCGCCTGCGTGCCGGCGATCGGATCCTGCGAGAGCACGATGCCGTCGGATGCGATGTCCGCCGTGTCCTCGAACACGACACGCGTGCGGAAGCCGGCCGCGTCGAGGGTCGTCTGCGCGATGGCGAAGTCCTGCGTCGTGACGTCGGGCACGGCCGACGTCGACGGGCCCCTCGAGACGGAAAGCGTGACCGTCGAGCCGCGCGAGCCCTCCGAGCCTCCCGCCGGGTCCTGTCTCGTCACGACGCCGGCCTCCTGCTCGGAGTCGACGTTGACGCGCGAGGGCACGAAGCCGGCGCGCTCGAGCTCCGAGGCCGCCTGGTCGTATGGCAGGCCGACGACGTTGGGCACCGTGACCGGTCTTGGGCCCTTCGAGACGTTGATCCGCACCTGGGTGCCTTCGACGACCACGGTTCCGGCGCCGGGTTTCTGCGCGGTGACGGTGCCTTCGTCGCGACTGGAGTTCACTTCGACGACCTGGGCGTTCAATCCCGCGCGCGTGAGCTCGGCCACGGCGTCCTCGACGGACTGGCCTACCACGGACGGGATCGTCACCTCGGGCTTGCCCGAGGAGACGTCGATACGTACGACGGTCTCCTTGTCTACCCGCGTCCCTTCGGTCGGGGATTGGGCGAAGACGATGCCCTCCTCGACGTCGGAGTTCGGAACACGGCGGATCTGCGGGACGAGGCCCTCGTCGGTGATGCGCGCCTCGGCGAGGGAGCCCTGGATGCCCACGACGTACGGCACGGCCACGGTTTCCGAGCCCTCGAGCCGGCTCTGGATCGAGTCGTAGAAGAACCAGCCGCCGACGAGCAGCGCGAGCAAGACACCAAGCCCGACCAGCCACGGCCAGATCGGCCTCGAGCGCGACGGCGGCTCGTACTGCGGCTGCCCTTGCTGGCGCCGAACGACCTG
>JBGSXQ010000247.1:0-10236 GCA_041751315.1 Gaiellaceae bacterium
CGGGCAGGCCGTTGAGGCCGCGGATCAGGTCGAGCGTCTGCGCGTGCGACGCCTGCGAGAAGGCGACGATCACGCGCTCTATGTCGAGCGCCTCGACGAGCGCCGGCAGCTGCTCCGGCGTGCCGACGACGGCGATGTCCCCCAGGCCGGCTTCACGCGCGCGCGGGTGCTCGTCGACGAAGCCGATAACGTTGACGCCGTACTCCGGGTGATGGATCAGCTTGCGCGCCACGCGCTGTCCGACGTAACCGGCGCCCACGACGAGCGCGTTCTGGACATACGCGTCGTGCCGCGCACGAACACACGGGCGAACGCGCGGCTCACCAGGACGAGCAGGATAGCGAGCACCCAGAAGAGCCCAGCTTCGGGAGGCTCGGGTCGGCGAACGCGACCACGTACGCGCGCCCGAAGAGCAGCCACGCGCCGACAGTGAGCCTGTTGAACACGCCGAACACGTCGTCGACGGTCGAGTGGTCGGCACGCTCCTCGTCGCTCGAGTAAAGGCCGTACAGCCGCGCCAAGACGATCCAGGCAGGGAGCGTGACCGCGAACAGAATGATCTCCAGCTCCGTGCTTAGAGCCTATTTCGATAGGCCTCCCCAGTCGGCGGCTCGCCAGGTGATGAGCCCGCAGGCGAGGTGGAGCATGGCGAGGTAAGTGTCGGCGCGTTTCTCCCAGCGAATGAGGATGCGGCGGAAGCGATGGAGCCAGGAATGGGTGCGCTCGACGACCCAGCGACGCGCGCGGAAGCCGGCCTCGCGCTTGATCGCCTTCGCCTCTTCGCCGCGGCCGCGGATGTGGGCGGTGAAGGCGAACTCCGCGGCGAGCTCGTGCACCTCGCAGTAGTCGTAGCCTTTGTCCAGGCACAGTCCCTGCGGCTGCTGCGAGGTCGGCTCGGGCCTCGTGATCGGAATCGACTCGAGCGTCTGTCGGACGAGCTTGAAGTCGTTCACGTTCGCGCCCGCAGGCGCGATCCCGAGCGGGACGCCCTTGCCCTCGGTAAGGAGCGATCGTTTCGCCCCCTTTTAGCTCTGTCAGTCGGATTCGGACCGGTCAGCTCGCCTCCCAGCGGCGCCTTGCCGAGCGCGCCGTCCAGCGCCAGCCACTCCCATTCGATCCCGTGCTTTTGGTCGTAGGCAAGCAGGCCTTGCCGCCAGAACTCAAGAAACACACCCGCCTCGGCCCACTCACGGAAGCGCCGATACGCCGACGAACACGAACAGATCCCGGTCGCCGAGAGCGCATTCCACTGCATCCCCGTGCGCAACACGAGCAGGATCGCGTTCATCGCATCTCGATCCGCGACGCGTGGCCGATGACAGCCGAGCGGGTGCGGCGGCGGCTCCGGCAGGAGGGGCTCCATCTGCGCCCACACCTGATCGGGAATCCGCCAACCGTCGTCTGCAACCACGAGACCCATCACGTCCTCCCTCGTCGATTTCAGCAACGAGGTCGGACTTCGCTACTGCGGTCCGGGTCCCTGCCTATCGGAATGGGCTCTTAGGCGATCCCCGGGGACGTCGTTACCGGCGAAGGCGAGCTGGGTGAGCACGAAAGAGGCCAGGATGCCAACCACGTCGGGCGATGGCCAGCGCACGGCGCACGATCCAGCCGCGATGGCGCGCCGAACGGCCCGGGATCCCGCGACCGCGGAGACGACTGTTCGGGCGGTAGCACGATGCGTTCGGCTCGCCGGTCGGCCGGGCGCATGCGTGCCGGGGCGATTTTGTAGAGAGGCGTTCGGAGCCTTGATCGCCTACAGTTGACTAGCGAGGAGGTCCTGGGTGCAAGGCTCATACATCGACGAGCAGCGAGAGGGGTTAGCTCGGAAGCAGCCGGGTGGCGATCACCCGGCGCTCGCCCTTGGCCGTGACGAGGGACGGCGAGGCCACGTGGAGCGTTCGCAGGACGATGTAGGTGGGGCGAGCGAGCTTGAGGCGCTGCGCGCGCAGGTGCGACGACTCGAGGCTGAGCTCGAGCGATATCGCACCCACGCCGAGCGGACGAGCAGGCTGTTTCTCGCCGTGACGGACTACGCAACCTGGGTCCGTGAGCAGGCGCGACACGATGCGCAGCTTGCATTGCGGAAGGCGCGAGCCAGAGCAGAGAAGCTCATGGCGACGGCGCGTGAGCTGGAAAGGACAGAGCGGGAGCTCGCCCGGCGGCAGACCGAACTCGAGCGGCTTGAGGCCCTGACCGACGAGACGCGTACACGGCTCTCCGCCTTCCTCACCACAGGCCTCGAGGTGCTCGAGGCCGAGGTGGAAGCGGGGCGGAATGACCCGGGGTTCGGGCAGGGTGATCTCCGGAAAACGCTGCACAAGCAGTTGTCCGGAGCGTCTGAGCAGCAGCCCGCACGCCTCTCCGCGATCGAAGCCCCGGAGGCCTAGCGGCCGCCCAACGGCCGCTGGGTTGCATGAGCTCTAGCTCCGCTCCGATACTCCTGGGCGTAGCCACGTTTGCGCTGCTGTTCGTCTTGATCGCGGGCTTTCACGCAGCCAGACAATGGCTCGCTGAGTTTCGACTGGGGCGCGAAGAGCGCGTGGCCTGGAAGTCGACGAGCCGGGTGACGCGTGAAGCGCGAACCCTTGAACCGGCACTCAGCGCTCCATCTAGCACCCTGGTCGAGCAGCAGGCGACCGGAGCGGCGGCCCAGCCGCAGCTCGATCGCCTACGGCTCGACGGCGGGAGTAAGACAGCGCCCGAACACCTCGGGCGCGAGAGCGAGGCTGAAGCTGAGCGAATCACCCAGAACGCGCGGCGACAGGCGCGTGAGTTGCTCGAGCAAGCCGAGATCGATGCCAAGAGAATCGTCGCCACCGCCGGCCAAGCGCTCGCCGGGCGTGAGAAACAGCTAGACGAGGAGCGTTCGGACCTCGAGAGACGGACGAGGCTCGACGCTACATCCGCAATTCAGGAGGCCGCGCGCAGGGCGGAGGAGCTACTCGCCGCGGCCGAGCAGCAGCGCACGAGCCTCGTGCGCGAGGCCGAGGCGGAAGCAGAGCGCCAGGCTGCCGAGATCACAGCCTGCGCGAGGCAACAGGCGCGCGAACTGCTTGAAGCAGCTCAGCTCGAAGCCAAAGAGATCGTTGTCGACACCGGTCAGGAGCGCGCCCGGCTTCTGAGCGACGTGGAGCGGGAGCGCTCTCTCCTGGAGGAGACGCGCACGAAGCTGGGGTCGCTCGAGGAAGCGACTCGGAAAGCGGAGGAGCTGTTCTTCGCGGACGAGCAGCGGCGAGAGGAGCACCGGCGCAGAAGCGAGGCCGAAGCCGAGCGCAAGGCCGCCGACATCAGCGACCGCGCTCGTCGACGGGCGAACGAACTGCTCGAGGAAGCCAAGGTCGAGGCGGAGCGAATCATCGCCGCCGCCGGCGAGGAGCGCGCACGGCTCGTGGCGCAGCTGGCAGACGAGCGTTCAATCTTGGAGGAAACGCGCACTAGGCTCTCCGGGTTCTTGACCGACGTCCTCGACGAGGTCGGAGCTAAGTCAACGACAAGCGCGGAGCCTGCGAACGTACGCGATCTCGAGGAGGCTCGGGCTGTGAGAACGTCCACACGCGCAGACCACTAAGCGGTTCAAGTCGCCAGCCGCCCGGGGCGGTTTGAAAAACTGGCGTGCAAGCGGTGTTCTCCTCGCTGACTCGCGGGGAGCCGGACGCCGCTCTCCGATGTTAGATCAGCAGGGGGAAGGGGGCTTGGCGTCGCAGAGGCCACGTGACCAGGCTGCCCTTGGGGCGATCGCGCGACTTGACCCGCTGACCGAAGAGAGGGAAGCGGAAGCGCTGTCGGAACTCCCGACGCAGAGCATTCGTGCGCGCCCGGCGTCTGGCGTGCTCACCCCTTCTCCGGCGTCAACATCACGACGGGAATCGGTCTCGCAGTGCGCTCCTGGTAACGAGCGTATACCGGATAGGTCTCGATAACGAGCGGCCAGAGCCGATCGTGCTCCTCAGACGTCGCCGCCCTCGCCGTCACCTTCGCGGTCGTCCCGCAAATCAGCACGCTCGCCCGAGGCTCACGTTGGAGGTTGAGCCACCAGGCGGGCGGCAGGCCGGAGCCGCCGAAGGAGCCGATCACGACTAAGTCTGCGCCGTGACGGAGGTATGTGAGCGTGGCCGTTCTCGGCTTGCCCGACTCGCGTCCGGTCGTCGTGAGGAGAAGCACCGGCATGCCGACGACGCGTTCGAGGATGCGACCCTTGCTGATGCGGTAGACACGGGCATGGATGCGCGACAGCGCACGGATCAGGAAGTGCCGCGCCCGTTCGCGAACAGACGACACAGCCATTGCTCCATCTTGAGGCATCCGGCGAAGCGAGAGTCGGCAGGAGGCAAGGAGGCCGAACATGGACGGGACGGGAAGAGCCGCGTCCCCAAGGAGTAGAGCGCGATCCCCGAACATGCCGCGAAAACGCCGCCGAGCAGGAACCGCACGCCTCGACCGGTCGTCACGAGCAACGCCGCGACGACGGCGGACGTGTGCAGAACCCCCCGTTCCGCATCGAGTACGGCGTCTGCTGCTGCAGGCGACCAGGTGCCCGACAGCCCGGCCCACGCGGCGAAGGCAAGGAGGCCGCCGACTGTGACCACGCCCGCCAGACCGATCGAGACCTCCGACCGAAGGAGGATCGCCGAAGCTGCGACCCACAACAGGAGCAGCGACGTCCACCCCCACGTCGTCGCGAAGTTCAGCGTCGGGGCACTGGGATTCGCGTACGGAGGCTTCTCCCGGACAGAAGCGCGGGGACAGCACGGGCAGCAATCGTCGGCGCCCCCGCCGGGGCGAGCTCGTTGCCCTGGCGCCTCGTGTCCCGCCGGCGCAGCACACGCTGGCCGCCATGTGCGATCGACATCAGCGGAGCCTGGACCCGGCGCCGGCGCTGGGCACGGCTCGCGGCATTCCGTAGCGGAGGAAAAACCGCGCCGCTCCATAGAGGTGCTGCGCCGTTCGGCGGTTGAGCCCCGCGCTCGTCCGCGCCCACTCGTGAACCACGGTCGCGGCCGGGATGTAGCGAACGTCCCATCCCGCGAGGCGCGCGCGATAGCACCACGAGACGTCCTCGAACCCGAAGCGCGCGTCCTCGTCGAACGGCCCGACCGCGGCGAAGGCGTCGCTGCTGATCGCGAGGCAGGCGCCTACCACCCAGTCGACGCTTCGTTCGTCGTTGTGATCCCAGTCGACGAGCAGGTGCGATCGGACTGCCTCGCTCTCCGCGGCCAACCGCCCGGGAATCCGTCGGAGCACGAGGCTCCGAAACGTGTAGAAGCGGCGGGCCGAAAACTGGAGCGACCCGTCGGGATTCAAAATTCTCGCACCGGCGGCCCCGAGTCGAGGGCAGCGGCCGAACGCGTCGAAGAGCGCGTCGAGCGCCCCGGGGAGTAGACGCGTGTCCGTGTCCAGGAAGAGGACGACGTCGCCGCTCGCCAGTGCGGCGGCTCGATTCCGCATCGAAGCGACGCCGAAGCTATCCTCCTCGACCCACCGAACGGCCGGTAGCAGCGCCTCCACCCGCCGCCGAACTGCGTCTGGCGTCGCCGTCGTCACGACGATCACCTCGACGGGCGTTCGGGTCTCGTGCCGAGCGAGATCCGCGCAGCAACTCATGAGATCCGCGTCGCGGCCAGCGTTTATGAGCACGATCGAGAGAGAGTTCACGTATTCGCAGCGAGTGCTTTTGCCTATCGTAAGGTGTTGATTGCCCATCGTACGGCGTGATTGCCGTCTCGTCACGCGTCAGATGAGCCGCCTGGAGTCGAGACGCTGCCGACGAAGGAGAAACGGAAGGTCTCAGCCATGTTCGTGAGAATGCCGCTGCCTATTGTGTTCGCCACCTCGCCCGAGCGCCTCTGTCGCTCAGTATCGTTAATTGGCAGAGGGGCTATTTAGCTGGCGAAAGCGCGAGTTCGAGCGAAACGAGCATCCCGAGTCGAGTGCTGTCGTCAACTGCTAGGGCATCCTCCACGAAACGCCGTGTCTCCTCCGGATCAAGTACAACGTCGACGGCCCTTCTAGGGCTGAGCATCAGATCGCCGACGAAGTCGCGAAGCGGCTGCGTCCGCAAGAGCGATTTCCACGGGATAAGCGGCCTTGGCGGGAATAGCCGGCGCGCGTGGTCACCGCCAAACTTGAGCGCCGCGCGTCTCGCCCAAACAACCGCGTCACGGCCATAAACATGCGGGAGCCGCCACGACGGCTCACGCGCGGAAAGGCCGCTGTCGAGCGGGATTGACGCGAGTCGCAGTGACATCTGCGCGAGCGCCTGACGAGCCAACCTGCTGCCTTGCTTTGCGGCACGAGGGTATGGCAGCGTGAGGTCAACGAGATCGTTCGCGAGAAACGGCAACGCCTGGCGTGCGAAGAGTCCAGTCGTCGTCATGATCTTGCCGTACCGCTGCATCCGGCCACGCAAGTAGAAGTCATCAAGAATTCCAGCGGGCGTCGTCGCGGGCGAGGTGCGAATGAAGTCTGCGACGAGGCTGGTGACAAAGTCATCTGGGTTCGGCAGAAGCTCGCGACGCACGAGAGCGTGCGCGTAGCTACCGCCACCTCGGAGCAGCATCGCCTTCAGACCGTTTACTGGCACGCCGCGGAGTTTCGGGCCAGGGTAGCGAAGGGCCCGATAGTAGAAACCACGATGAACCTCTCCTCCAGCACCCGAAATCGTCGTGCGCCGAATGTCTTGAAGTGTCTCAAAGGCGTACAGGAGCGGGGCGTTGCCGAGGGCGTTCAGCTCCCCCTCCATCAAGTCGGCGAGAATAATCGTATCAGCCGGAAGGCGGTCGGCTATTTCGGCATCGACAGTAACGAGCACATGCGGAAACTTGGCGAAATTATGGAGTGTTCTGACCGTCTGCACGTCCGCCGAAGCTTCGTGCCCGAACGTCCAAGCCCGGAAAGGCAGTCCAAGTTGGTGAAAACCAGCGAGCGTCAACCTTGAGTCGATGCCGCCAGATAACTCGATCGCGGTTCCTTCTGCATCGTAACCTGCTCGAAGCTCCCGGGTGAGCAGCGCCACGAAGGCCGGTGGTGAGACGGAGCCCTCCGCGACGAAGCTTGGCTTCCAACCGGCGACACGGACCGAACCGTGTTCTGTAACCGTAACGTGATCGCCTCCGGCAAGCTTCCGGACGTTGGAATACAGCGTGCGGCTCGTTGAAAACATGCCTCCGGCGAGTAGCTCCGCGACGCCCTCAGGGTCAACGTCGGCGCCCCCGAGTGCCCGGCTCGACGATGAGATCCAGACCCGGTGTGTGTCCTCTCGAAGGTACAAATGCTGAACGCCAACACGGTCGACGAGCACATGAAGGCGACAGTCGCGGCCGTCGTAGAAAACTACTGCAAACGGAGGCGACATACTTCGGAGCGTGTCTATCCCAGAACAGATACATTCCTGCAACAGCTGCTCAAGCAATACGACGCCGTCAATGCCCGCGATGTCGTCACGTACGGGGTTACCCAGGAGCGTCAGCCACGAAGATGTCCGATCGTCCGCGACAATGCCGCGCGTGCGTGATGCAGGGTGTGACCAAGAGGTGACGCGGACGGATCCCGACCGACGCTCATCGCCCCGCATCGTTCGGACGCGCTCGGGAAACCTCCGGATGACGCAGTCATACGCGTGGTCGTCGGCGTTGCTCGACCTCGCGATTGTAGCGATCAGGGCGGCACCCATTTCGTAAGGATTGCATACCATCCCAGGGCGTTTCGTGGACTGCACAGGATGCGACGGTGACGGACCGCCGCCGCCCGTACTACTCCGCCGTGGTGCGGCGCCAAAGCCGCTGACCTCGCGCTCGCCTACTTGCCGTTCCCGCGGCCCGGATAATCCGGACCACGACCACGAGCACGTTCTCGCCGGTGAAGCGGAAGAGTCCAGGTCGGCCGGCGGAGTCCGCTCGTAGATCAGCCGCGCGCCCGTCGGCGCCGAAGCTCCGGCAGGAGCCGGGTCGCGTGATGCGCGAGCGTCCCCGCAGCAACATGAGGTCGGCGCGCAGCAGGCGTTATGTCACGATCGAGAGAGCGTTCACGTGATCAAGCGAGCGCTTGTTCGATCGGGTTAAGCGTCGCTGCCATGTGTGCCCCTCGACCACCTTCCGCCGGGCGGCGTGTACGCGAGCGCGCGCTCGGACGGCTCCCACGAACGCCTCCGGCTCGCTGCCCGTGAATTAGGCGTCGTCTCCGAGCTGCTCTGCGAAAGGATCCGTGTCGTCACGACAGGCCTCCTCGACCCACCGAACGGCAACGGCCGGTAGTAGCGCCTCGACCCGCCGCCGAACTGCGTCTGGCGTCGCCGTCGTCACGACGATCACCTCGACGGGCGTTCGGGTCTCGTGCCGAGCGAGACCCGCGCAGCAGCTCACGAGGTCGGCCTCGCGGCCGGACGTTGATGAGGGCGACGGAGAGGAGGGTCATGACTGCTCCTGCGGCGGCGGGCCGGCATGCATCTCCGCGAGCGCCGCCTCGATCACGTCGAACCGCCGGTCCCACGTGTGCTCCTTCATCTTCAAGCGGCGGCTCGCACGCCGTTGTGGGGTGTCGTCGGCAATCGCTCGCTCGACGACTCGGACGAAGTCCTCTGGATCGCTGTCCGCGAAGTAGACGAAGTCGCCGAAGTCGGCTGGGTCGAGTACGCGAGTCGAGACGACGGGGCGTCCGCCGGCCAGGTACTGGAACATCTTTCCTGGGCTTGCCCCGTCACTGACGGCGGTGTGGCGAAACGGAATCAAGCACGCGTCCGCACCCGCGATGAAGTCGGGCAGCCGCTCGTACGCGACGACGCCGACGTACTTCACGTTCGGGACGTCGGCGAACGGCGTCAGATCGATGCGGAGTGGGCCCGCTAGCACGATCGTCCAGGACGGACGCCGTCGCGCGACTGCTGCGAGAAGGTCGGTGTCCAGCCAGTATTCGAGCGTGCCCATCATCAAGAGAACAGGGCGAGTCATCCCGCCGTAGGGGTCGCTCCACGGCCGTTCTTCGTAGTGGTCGAGGTCGACCGCGTTCGGGACCCACAGCGCGTGCGACGCGTTCTTGAGCGGCCCGTCGAGGTAGTGCCGAGCGGAGGCGAGACAGAGATCGGCATGCGCCACCGCGTCTCGTTCCAGTCGCTCGATCTGGCGCGGGTCAACCCCACGGAAGGCGGTGTACTCGTCGCAGCGGAAGTAGAGCGTGGCTGACGGCTTTACGCTGCTCTTGAGGGAGATGCCCTGCGGAAGGTACGACCAGAGGATCGGGTGGGCGAACTGCAGGAGACGGCACGCGAGCCTGAGCTGGGCGCCGAGTACATAGCGATTCAGGCGGTCGACGACTGGATTCCCATGGATCGGGACGGCGATCGGGCTGAGAACCCAGAATCCGTCGCGCACGCAGCGGAGAGGACGCAACATGCGACGTGCGCGCCGGAAGATCTTCCGGGCGTCGCGAGTGGTGAGCTCCGGACGACGCAGCCCGACCGTCTCGACGTAGAGGATGCGGTGTCCCCGTTCGCGGGCGACGCGCATTAGGTGGACTTGGTTTCGCGGGACGTCGCCCCACTCGTTGATCGAGAAGCAGACGATTGATCGCTTGTCCTCAACCATCGCCGAGCCCTCGGTAGACGTCTAGTAGCTGATGGAACGTATGTCGTCTGGTGAAGCGCTCCGCGGAGCGCGAGATCGCCGCTCGGGATCGACGGAGGGCGAGCTCGCCCGAGAGCGCCTTGCTTAGGGCGTCGGCGCCGTCGGCGCGCGCGAGCGTACCTCCGTTGGTTGCTTCAATCACGAACGGAATGCCGCCGACCGGAAACGCCACGACCGGCGTACCGCAAACGAGCGCCTCGACGACCGCGTTGGGCGTTCCTTCGCTGCTGCTCGAGCTCAGGACCACGTCGGCAGCGCTTTGCCATAGAGCGACGCGCTCTCGCTCGATGTGTCCGAAGCACCATACGCGATCCGCGACGCCGAGCTCTTCGGCGCGCCGGTCGAGGTCGGGGTGACGCGATCCCTCGCCCACCAGAACAAAAACCGTGCTTACGTCGGATCGAGTCGCGCGGGCGAACGCGTCGAGCGCGACGAGCGGCCGCTTCTTCGGCTTGTCGTTCCCGATCCAGAGCACGTACCGCTTCTCCGGCGCGGCGCCGAGCGCGGCGCGCGCCTCGTTTCGCGGGAGGGGCTGAAAACCGCGCGGCGCGCTGGTTGGAATCATCGTGACGCTTCGCGGTGACGCGCCCAGATCGACGGCGCGATCTCGCAGTTCGGG
>JBGSXQ010000248.1:0-5084 GCA_041751315.1 Gaiellaceae bacterium
TCGACCTTCGTCTCCGCGAGCGCGTCGGCGAGCAGATCGGCTACCCGCTCCTGGTCAAGGCTGCCGCCGGCGGGGGCGGGCGCGGGATGCGTGTCGTTCGCTCGGCAGAAGAGCTCGACGAGGCGCTCGCCGCGGCCGAGCGTGAGGCATCCAGCGCATTCGCGGACGGAACGCTCTACTGCGAGCGCTACCTCGAACGCCCGCGACACGTCGAGGTGCAGCTCCTCGGCGACTCGCACGGAACCCTCGTCGCCGTGGGCGAGCGCGACTGCTCGGTGCAGCGCCGTCATCAGAAGGTGCTCGAGGAGGCGCCGGCACCGCGCCTTCCCGAGGCGACTCGCGCCGCGCTGCACAAAGCCGCCGTCGCTTTCGGCACCGCGATCGGCTATACGAGCGCGGGAACCGTCGAATTCGTCCTCGAGGGGGAGGACTTCTTCTTTCTCGAGCTCAACGGACGCATCCAGGTCGAACACCCGGTCACGGAGGCCGTCACGGGCCTCGACCTCGTCGAGCGCCAGATCCGCATCGCCGAGGGCGAAGCGCTTGTAACCGATCGTCACAAGCACATCGGCTGCGCGGTCGAAGTGCGGCTGTATGCCGAGGATCCAAGGACATTTCTCCCGCAGGCCGGTCGCATCACGACCCTCTACCTGCCTTGTGACGATCGGTTACAAGCGTTGTCCGCACCCGCGCTCAGGGTGGACGCGGGAGTCGAGGAGGGCGACGAGGTCGGGCTGGCGTACGATCCGCTGATCGCGAAGCTCGTCGCTCACGGACGCGATCGCCACGAGGCACTCGATCTGCTCGCCGACGCGCTCGCGGAGACGAAGGTCGAGGGCGTGACGACGAACCTCGCGTTCCTCCGCTGGCTCGTCCGGCATCCCGTCCTGCGCGAGGCGAAGGCGACCACGGCGTTTCTCACGGAACACCCCCCGCTGTCGGCTCCACCGCTGCGCACGCCCCCTGCTCCATTCACGGTGCCCTGGCGCCTCAATCTGGCCGCGCCTTCTCCGGCGCAACCGCCCGATGTCGACGCCGACGAGCATCGTGCCGCCGGGGCTCTGGGAGAGAGCACCGTCACGGCCCCCATGCCGGGCACGGTGATCCGCGTCGAGGTCGAAGCGGGCGCTGCCGTAACGGCGCGCCAGCCGCTCGTGATCCTCGAGGCGATGAAGATGGAGATCCCGGTGCACTCGCCGTTCGAAGGAGTCGTGAAGGCCGTGCACGTTGCCGCCGGAGAGCAGGTTGCCGGCGGCACGCTCCTCGTCGAGCTCGAGAGCTAGATGGTCGACGCCACGAGATCGCCGACTCCGGGGCGCGAGCTGGCCGCTCTGGGGCGCGACGGGAGAGCGGTGGCGATGCTGGAGGCCTCGGTGCCGCTCTCCCGTCGCGAAGCACAGGCCACGCGCACGATCTGGGGTCTGGCTGAAGCCAGACCCCTGTGCGCGAGGCCGAAGCGGCCCAGACACGCCAGATCGCGCATCCGGACGCGCGAGATCGTGGCATCAATCATCTAGCTCGCGGCGTCTGGCGGTGGGCCCAGCGCTAGCGCGACGCGATAGCGCCAGTAGACGAGGCCCACGGCGACGGCCGCACCCGCGACACCCCAGAGCACGGCGCTCGCGTCTCCCACATCCGGCTTGACCGTCATGTCGTAGACGATCAACCAGAGCAGGACGAGATCGAGCCGCGAGAGGAAGATGAGCCGGAGCGTCCGTGGGCCGGCCTCGGGAGCTCCCTCGGCAGTCAGCTTCCCCACCCGACCCGACTCGGGCCCGAGGAACAGGAGCCCCGCGAGGAACGTCGTCGCGTAGAGCACGAGCGCGATCACGATCCAGTCGTCGCCGAACCCGTAGAACTCCGACTCGATCACGAGCAGGATGCCGCTCACGAACGCGACGAGAGACGCCGGGATGAACGCCCGGTTCGCGATCCACTCGATGTCCTTCCCGAGCGTGGCGAAGCGCGACGGGTCGCCCGACATCGCGGCGCGGATCCCGAAGAGCTGCATCATCACGCCGCCGCCGACCCACACGATCGCGGCCGCGACGTGCACGAAGAGAAGGAAGGCGTACCAGCTCACGACAGCTCCTCGACCCACTGGGCGCGCCACTCGGCGGGCGGAGCCGGAGTCGCCCAGTACGCGGTCTCCCTGGCGATCCGCTCACCGCGGAACTCGAAGATGAGAACGGTGCTGTAGACGGCGCCACCGCCGTAGTCGAGCGTGGCCTCGGCAACCCAGAGGTCGCCCTCGCCGTAGATCCGCCGAACGGTGATCGTGGGCAGTTGCGGGATTGCGCCGTAGACGTGCCTGCGGTTCTCGGCACCGCGGATGCGCTCCGAGAACTGCGGCCAGTCCATGAGCGCGTCCTCGTGGAAGACCTCGTCCATGACGCTCACGTCACGACGGTTCAAGCCCGCGATCAGCGTCTCGATCGTCGCGCGATGATCACCGGCCACTACGACCCCCTCACAGTCAGTCGCGCACCCTGTCCAGGATCCAGCCCATGACGATGTTCACGAGCGAGATCACGATCGTCGCGCCGACGTAGTTCCAGAACCCTTCGATCGCGAAGTCCGGCGTAATTCCCTCGGCCAGCGCGAGCATGAGCACGTTGAGCGCGAAGTACGCCAGGCCGAGCGTGACGATGATCAGCGGCAGCGTGAGGATCGCGAGGATCGGCTTGAGGATCGCGTTGGCGAGCGTGAGGATCGCGGCCGCGAGGAGGAGCGGCCACCACAGCTCGATCGTCACGCCGCCGAACATCCAGTCGACGACGATGAGCGCCAGGGCGTTGATGCCCCAGCGAACGAGGAACGCGACCCAGATCACGGCGCCGGCTCGCTCCCCTCAGAAGATCTTCTGCAGCTTCATCGCGGCGCCCATGTCACCCTTGATCTTGAGCTTGCCGGTCATGTACGCCGTCGTCGCGTTCTGCTCGCCGGATGCGATCTTCCCGAAGGTCTCCTCGCTCGTGGAGAACGTGCAGTCAGCATCGCTGGCGCCGTCGGTGACGGTGATCGCGCCGTCGGCGACCGCAACCGTCCACACGCCGGCCCCTTCGATGTCGAAGACGTATGTGTTGTTCATTCCCTCGATCCGATCCGGAGTCACGCGACTCGGAAGGGCCTCGAAGAACTCCTGTGCGCTGGGCATCGTCTCTGGGTCTCCTCCTGGTAGACGAACGGGCGGAGCCTAGCGCGCGGCTACCATCCGCGCCGCGTGGACCTCGACCTCACCCCCGAGCAGGAGCTGATCCGCGACACCGTTCGAACCTTTGCCCGAGATCGCATCGCGCCGGTGGCGGAAGAGCTGGACCTCACCGGTCGCTTCCCGTACGAGCTCGTCTCCGAGCTCGGGGAGCTGGGTCTCATGGGCCTGCCGATCCCGGAGGCCTACGGCGGCGCCGGGGGCGACACCGTCTCGTACGCGGTCGCGATCGAGGAGCTCACGCGTTTCGACTCGTCCGTGGCGATCACGGTGGCCGCTCACACCTCGCTCGGGATGATGCCGATCCTCAACTACGGATCGGAGGAGCAGAAGCAGCGGTGGCTGCCCGATCTCGCGTCGGGGCGTCGCCTCGCCGCGTTCGGGTTGACGGAGGCGGGGGCAGGCTCGGACGCCGGCGCGACCCGCACGACCGCCGAGCTGCGCGACGGCTCGTGGGTCGTGTCGGGGTCGAAGCTCTACATCACGAACGCCGGGACCGACATCACCTGGGGCGTAACACTCACCGCCCGCACCGGCGAAGACGAGATCTCGAACATCGTCGTCGAGAACGGGACGCCCGGATACACGATCTCCCCGCCGATGAAGAAGCTCGGCTGGCGCGCGTCCGACACGCGCGAGCTCTCGTTCGACGACTGCGCCGCGCCCGAGGAGAACCTGCTCGGTCCTCGCGGCGAGGGGTTCAGGCAATTCCTGGAGATCCTCGACGGCGGCCGCATCTCGGTCGCGGCGATGGGGGTGGGCCTCGCGCAGGGCGCGTACGACCTCGCGTTCGCATACGCGCAGGAACGGGAGCAGTTCGGCCGGAAGATCGCCTCGTTCCAGGCGGTGCGGTTCCAGCTCGCCGACATGGCGACGGAGATCGAAGCCGGACGCGCGCTCGTGCTGCGCGCCGCGTGGCTGAAGGATCAGGGCCGCCCGTTCGCACGCGAAGCGGCGATGGCGAAGCTCTACACGGGCGAGCTCTCGAACCGCGTCGTGAACGCCGCGCTCCAGATGCACGGCGGCTTCGGCTACATGGAGGAGGCGGCGATCTCGCGCCTCTACCGCGACCAGAAGATCCTCGAGATCGGCGAGGGCACGAATGAGGTGCAGCGGATGGTCATCGCTCGCCATCTCGGCTTGTAGCGCGCTCGTCCTCGCCGGCCCTGCGTCCGCGCACGTCGTCGCGACGCCGGGTTTCCTGCCGAGCGGGAGCTCCGAGTCGATCACGTTCTCGGGCCCGAACGAGCGTGACGACCCCATGACCGGATTCACCCTCAGCGTGCCCGCCGGGCTCGAGATCGAGCACGCACACGAGGTCACGGGCTGGGACGAGTCGGTTGCCGACTCGACTGCGACCTGGAACGGTGGACCGCTCGCCACGGACGCGGAGCTCGGCTTCGGGATGACCCTGAAGGCCGACGTGGAGCCGGGCATCGTGGAGCTGCAGGCACAGCAGCTCTACGCGGACGGGAGTGTCGTCTCGTGGCCCGTCGCGCTCACGATCACGCCCGCGACGGAGAGCTCCTCACAGAACCTCGCGCTGATCGGCGTCGTCGCGCTGATCGGGGTGCTCGCGGTCGTCGCGGTAGCGATGCTCGCCAGGCGCAGGCGCACGCGCAGCACACTTCAAGAGAAATAGCGGGAGCCGCTGGTACGGTCGAGCCCGGCCATGATCTTCACGCAGTTCGTCGACGATGCGCTCGGGTGTGCGTCGTATCTCGTCGGCGACCCGGGTACCGGTCGGGCAGTCGTCGTCGATCCGGCCTTCGCGATCGAGCAGTACCTCGACGAGGCCGAGCGTCGCGACGTCCGCATCGTGCGCACCATCGAGACGCACACGCACGCGGATCATCTCTCAGGTCACGGGAGG
>JBGSXQ010000249.1:0-4545 GCA_041751315.1 Gaiellaceae bacterium
AGCCGCCGGCGGATTTCCTCGTCGGCGTGCTCCTCGAGGAACCGCGACTGGGCACGGTCGGCGGCGGTGCGGCTGATCGTCTGCCCAAGCGCGTACCAGTACTGCCCGTTGTCCTCAACGAGATACGTGGCGCGGTTCGCGAGCCGCCTCAGCGCGTCACCGAAGACCGCGGGTGACTCACCCGGCTGGACGCAGCCGAGCTTGATCGTGCGATCGTCAATGCCCTTGTTGGTCTGCTGCAGCGTCGGCGCCGAGCCGAGGTAGACCGTCCGCGCGACCCGGCGCGTGGCGCTGTAGCGGCCTAGGTTCGTGTTCTCGCGATCAAGCCGCAGCGGCAGCGCGTTCTCGCCGTCCACGTCGGCAGCGATAACAGGCGTCCACCCCTCCTCCAGGTAGCGCACAAGCTCGGCCTGCACGCGCTCGGCGTCGATCGGCACCGACGCTGGCATGATCGTGAGCGACGAGTCGCCGCGCTCCCACAGCTCGTGGATGACGGCGGCCATCAGCCGCAGCACGCCGCGGGTGCGCTGGAACTTCTCTAGCGTCGACCAGTCCTCGAACAGCTTGTCGAACAACTCCGGGTGGATCGGGTAGGCCGACAGCATCCGTCGCCGGTAGTCGCCCTCCTTGACCCCGAGCGGGAAATCGGCCGCCTGACGCTGGTACAGATCCGCGAACGCGTTGACGACGGCGTCCCGCTCCCGCGCGAGCTCCGCAGGTACCTCTTCGAACAGCCTGCGGCGCACGATCTCGAACCCCTCCTCCGGCGAGGCCGGCTTCCACGAGGCTTCCTGTCGGAAGATGACGTTGGACAGCCGCGTCAGAGCCTCCTTCCCCGCCTCGCCGCCCACCTCGATGTCCGAGGACGGGATAGACACCACGAGCATCGCATCCTTTACCCTCTTCGCAGCATCGGAGAGGGCCTGCGCGAACGTCATCTGCGTATCGAACGTCCCGCCGGCAAGATCGTCGCGGCCGTACAGCTGACGCGCATACGCGACCCACTCGTCGATCAGGATCAGACACGGCGAGTGCCGCTCCAGCAGCGTGATCAGGCGGTCGCCTGCGTTCGTGCGGGACTCGTCGGCGCTTGCGACGAGCGCGTAACCTTCAGCGCCGCCCAGCTGCCAACCGAGCTCACCCCACAACGTCTGCACCATTGTCCCGTCATCCTTCAGGCGCTGAGAGCCAGGGTCGATCTGCTGGCCGACCAGCACCGCCCGGGCAGCCCGAGGCGGTGCGCCTATCCCGGACTCGGCGAGCATCTGCTCCACTCCGGGGAGGGTCGAGGAATCCAGTCCACCTGCCAGGTGATAGAGAGCGATCAGCGAGTGCGTCTTGCCGCCGCCGAAGTTCGTCTGCAGCTGCACAACCGGGTCGCCGCCCTCGCCTCGCAGTCGCTTAGCTGCGTTCAGGAGCAGGTCGCGTAGCCCTTGTGTGAGGAACGTGCGCCGGAAGAACTCTGCTGGTTCCCCGTACTCGTCCTCCGCCTCCCCACTCCACACTTGATGCAGGTCGGCGGCGAACTCCGCCTGCTGGTACTCGCCCGAAGCGACGTCGCGGTGGGGGGTCACCACCTCACGCCACGGCTTCAGGTTGCCACTCGCCATCCCCTCCAACGGCTGCGCCGCCTGCCGCCGCGTCACCCTCCGCGCCTCCTCCTGGTAGCGCCGGCGCTGCAGGTCGTGCTTCACCCGTCCAATCTCGGTCGCCTGCTCGCCCGCGCTGATCGCCTGCAGCAGCCGCTCCGCACTGTCCAACATCCTGTAGGCATCGTCAGAGGAAAACCCCTCCTGATGGGCCCAGCGGTTGCGGGACTCGATCAGCTCTGACACGTAATTCCGCTCCATCCGCCCGAGCGTCCGTTCGAACACCTCCCGCCACGTGCTCGTCATCGTCTTGAGCAGGAACTGCACGTCGGTCTTCGAGCGCGCGCCGTCACCGGGCACTGCGTTTTCCCAGTCTGCGCCGTACTTCAGCCTGCACTCACGATCCACAAACGGCGCC
Source organism: Gaiellaceae bacterium (assembly GCA_041751315.1). Classification (GTDB taxonomy): domain Bacteria; phylum Actinomycetota; class Thermoleophilia; order Gaiellales; family Gaiellaceae; genus GMQP-bins7. The sequence continues at coordinate 2,008 of JBGSXQ010000249.1, forward strand.
AACCCTTGCGCGAGTAGCGCGAGGGCCTTCCCGACTCGATCGTTGTTCGTTTCCGCCACCTAGACCTCCAACTGGTCCTGCGTCAGCGCCCCGACAGACTCTGAAGCGAGCCGCTGGATCTCCGGCCAACTTTGTACGAGCGCGTTGTAGGCGAGCGCCTCCTGAGGCCGCTTCTTGCGCTCACAGATGACGTACAGCCGATAAGCGAGATCGCGCGCCGCGTCCGCGACTCCGCCGAGGCGACGCGCAAGACGGGCTGCGGCTAGCTCCCCTTGGTCAAGCGCCCGAACGAGGTAGTGCGTCGCTTCCCACACGGCTAGCCGATGGTCGCGCACCGGATCCCAGCCCTCGGGCAGCTCCTCGGGCTTCAGGAGACGCACCTTGCCGCGACCGGACTCCACGATCCCGGCGTCGTCCATGCCTCTGACGCTCGTGTTCTTGGCCTTCGAGAGCGTTTCCGCGACCCCGAAGTCGCCCTCAGCGAACCCGAACTGGTCGAACCACGCGACTGCCCAGCGCGTATCGGCATCGAACTCACCTTCTTGCTCCGCGAGCACCTCGTCGAGGGTCTGGTTGATCAGCGCGAGCGCGTCGTGCACCGAGAGCTGCGACCCGTCAGCATCTAGCACCTTCGCGTAACGCGTGTAGATCGACATTCCGGGCCCGATTGCCGATTGCGCCAGGTCGACGGGAGCGATGTTCCCACGCTGGAGGTGACGAAGGGCATCGGGGAGCTCGGTCTTGAGCGTCTGGAGGAAGTCGCGTCGAGTCGCGATACCGGCTTGCTCTGCCCGCGGACGGCAAACAAGAACGACGCTCGAAGCAAGCGCATTCGCATTCCTAGCGACTTGTCGCGTACGCATCTCGGTCCGCATTGGCCACGTCCCAGCGATCTCGAAGCCTGCTCGGATGACCGCGGCGAGGAACGTTTCCCATCCTGTGCTGGCGACTCCATCGCCGCCGTCTGACTCCGACTGTTTGAAGGCGTAGTAGATCGTGATCGGCAACCCGTCGACAGCCTCGCCAGCGAGTCGCTTCATCGCCGCCGTCATTCCGTTAAGGAAGAACGCCTCCGCGTGCTCACGCCCGTCGTGGCGGTATGGACTAGCCACGAGTTCCTGTGACTTGGGTGTGGCAAGTGTCGAGAAGAGATCAGGAAAGATCGGCTGCAGCGATCGCCGCAACCACGTGTAGAAGAAATCCGAAAGATCTGCGTAGGCGATGTTGTCGTAGTACGGCGGATCGGTCGAGATGACACGACGAGAACTGGCTGTCAGCTGCGCGGCGTCGAGTTGCGATACGGCTCCTCCAACAATCGGGTTCATCCAGTTCAGCGGATCAGACGAGTAGAAGACTGCCGCGTCGAGGCTGCCCGTTGCGTTGCCGAGAAAGTTCGGCTCCGCGAAGTCCCAAACCATGGGGAGGGACTGACGACCGAAGCAGTGCTGGGCCTTCTCACCCACTCCGTTCCACCGAACGAGGCTGTTGCCCGTCATTGCAAGACGATCTACCGCAAGGGCCAGGTAGCAGGCGACACTCTCGCCATAGGCGGTTGCACCGGCCCCGCCGTCGCTGAGACCACGGCCGTCGTCCGGCATACCGGCGGCGGCAGCGTCCGGCTTTACCCGCTCGCGCGCTTCTTGGACGAGGTCGGAGAATGTCGTCAACGCGACGAGCTGACGGTCGGTGAAAAGGTCGCCGAACTGCTTTAGCCCATATTCGACAACATTGGTGCGGCCAGGCCAGTGCGAGATCTCAACCTCGGGCTTCCACTCCGGTTTCGCCTCGCCTGCAACCGCCTCGATCTGCTCAGTCGGCGACAGATACACCCGCCCGCGGTCTCCCTCTGCGACGATCGCCATCAACCGAGACCCCATTCGCCCGTCGCGGGCCTCGGCCCGAAGGTATTCGAACGGCATGGGGGCTCCCGACATCAGACATACGAATGCCGAGTGGCTCCCGCCCGACTTGCTGCCGCGCTGTACAACCTCCGGCGAATCGGGCGCACCTACCCTGACCACAAAGCGGTAGCCTCCGTCCTCGATAACAGGCTGGACATATGCCTGCTTGCCGGCTTTCGTCGAGAGCATGAAGTTCGAAACGAGTGGCACGTCAACATCGGCGAAGGCGGGGTTGGGGCTCTTCACCGTTCGCGCCCACAGCCAAGCGATCACAGTCAGCTCGCGACCGACGTACGGCTCGAGATCGGGTCGTTCGAGCGCCATCTCCTCAGTTACCTCCACCTTCGGATACAGGTGGCCGATTCGCTTCTCGGCTTCGGTGCGCATCCAGGCGCCGTAACGGCGGATGTCGTCGGCGAGTCCTCTTGCGCCAGTCCACCCGCCAACGGGGATCTGCTCGCACTCGCCTTCTGGAAGGGGCCCGACGGGCGGGCGTCCGGCGAACATCGGCGGGATCTCGATCATCGCCTTCGTGATCAGAACCGCCACCGGATTCAAGTCGCTCGCCCAAGCCTCCAGGCCGAGCCGTTGCGCCTCGAGCGGAAGGGCCCCGCCGCCGCAGAAGGGGTCGTGGAAG